>JBOHSC010000412.1:0-6961 GCA_050733115.1 Gemmatimonadales bacterium | reverse complement strand
GTACTGGGCTTGGCCTGGGCGGACGAGGATGCCGCCTTGGCCGGCGGAGGAGCCGTCTTGGCTGCCGGGGTCTCGACCTGTAGCCGCCGGCCCCTCGAACGCACGGCCTTCGTGGGCAGCCACCCTGCCCGCCGCACCAGGGTCCACTTCCCCTTGCTGTCGATCCGCTCGAGGAGCGTCCCCTCGCGAACGCGCCCCACGACCGGACCGTTGGGGGAGCTCCTGAGGTTCTCGCCTTTGCCGGGGGTGACGATCAGATCGAAGCCGTCGCGGCGGGTGGGGGCGGTCGAGGGGGTATAGACCCATCCCTCGATCGTGGCCTGCTTCCAGTCTCCCCGGGCCTCACCGGTTTCGACCGGCGCGCCGGCGGGGAGGGAGACGAGCGGGGTCCCCTCGGGCTCACGGTGGAGATTTGCGGGCGCCGTGAGGGCGTCTTCCCGCTGGGCAGAGGCCGTCGTGGCGAGCGCGAGGCACACCAGCAGACAGGCTGGTAGCCGGAGCAGGCCCGGACTAGATTGCGGCGCGTAACTCACAGTCCGGCATTGTAGAACACGCGGAGGGCCATGTCAAACGGCACGCCCCGGAGCCGGGTCGTCCTGATGGTTCTGGACGGCTGGGGCTACCGTCCCGAGCGCGAAGGCAATGCAATCGAGCTCGCCAACACTCCGGCCTGGCACCGGCTCTGGAGCTCCTTTCCGCGTACCCTGCTGGCCGCGAGCGGCCTGCCGGTCGGACTGCCTGAGGGGCAGATGGGCAACAGCGAGGTGGGGCACCTCAACCTCGGGGCGGGGCGCGTGGTCCCACAGGATCTGGTCCGGATCTCCCAGAGCATCCAGAGTGGGGAGTTCTACCAGATACCGGCTCTCGTCGAGCTCTGCACCAGCCTTCGGCAAACAGGGGGCACGCTTCACCTGGTCGGCCTGCTCGGACCAGGGGGGGTGCACGCGCTCGACCGGCACCTGCTGGCGTGTGTGGAGCTGGGTGTGAGGCACCGGGTTCCCGCCATCGCGATCCACGGATTTCTCGATGGCCGCGACTCGGCCCCGACGCTCGGCGCCGAGGTGGTGCGGACGCTGCTTCAGGACATGCGTCGGATCGCGGGCGCAAGGGTCGACGTGGCGTCACTCACCGGTCGTTACTTCGGCATGGACCGGGACCGGCGCTGGGAGCGCACCCGGGTGGCCTACGATGCGATGGTGCACGGAATCGGCACCGCCGTCGATCATCCGGTGCTCGCGGTGCAGGCCGCATACCATCGGGGCGAGACGGACGAGTTCATTCGCCCGCTGGTGCACCACCGGAACGGTGTTCCCGTGGCCATCATGCGCGACGGCGATGGAGTGCTCTGCTTCAACTATCGCAGCGACCGGATGCGGCAGATCGTTGCCGCCCTTGCCCTCGAGGATTTCTCTGAGTTCGAGCTTGGCGCGCGGCCAAGACTGGCGTGCACCACGATGACGCAATACGACCAGACTTTCCCGGTGCCCCAGGCGTTCCCGCCTTTCAGTCTCGCCCGGATTCTGGCCGAAGAGCTGGCGAACCATGGGCGCACCCAGTTTCGCACGGCGGAAACTGAGAAGTATCCGCACGTGACCTACTTCTTCAACGGCGGGTACGAGCCTCCGTATCCAGGCGAAGATCGTTGCCTGATCCCGTCGCAGCGCGTCGCCACCTATGACCTGGCCCCCGAGATGAGCGCGGCCGGCATCACCGAAGCGCTCTGCCGCGAAATCGAAGGGGGAGCTCACGATTTCGTGCTCTGCAACTACGCCAATGCCGACATGGTCGGCCATACCGGTGTCATGCCGGCGGTCATAAAGGCCGTCGAAACGGTCGACCTCGCTCTCGAGCGGGTGATGGTGAGTGCGGAGCGCGCCGGCTGCAGCGTCCTCATCACCGCAGATCACGGCAATTGCGAGACGATGATCGATCCGGTCACCGGCGGGGTACATACTGCCCACACCACCAATCCAGTCCCATTCGTCGCGGTTCGCGCCGGGGCCGGCACGCTACGCAGCGGAGGGTCGCTCCGGGACGTCGCCCCCACGGTGCTGCGCCTCCTGGGGATGGAACCGCCGCCCGAGATGACGGGCCGCGATCTCAGGGAGCCATGATGAATGCCAAGCGGGCCGTGCTCACGGCCATCGCGTTGTGTGCCACCGCCTCCTCAGCCTCTGCGCAGGTGGGCCACGCGCCGGGCAACTCACCGTTTCGGGACATCTACAAGGGGCACGCGGTCTCCGCCATGTTCGGCCATGTCGGCGGCAACGGCGGGCTCTTCGGCATCGGCCCGCACAGCGGCAACTCCTACGGGCTCCGCTACGACCTCCGGGCGGGATCGTCGGTGCAGCTCGGCCTCGGCTTCTACCGGGCCAATCTCGAGCGGCTGATCGTCAACCCGTTCGTCGTGCTCGTCAACCGGGTGTCGGGGCCGGTGAATCAGACCGTCAGCTTCGCGGAGGCCAACCTCCAGCTCAACCTGACCGGCGGGAAGACGTGGCACCGGCTGGCGCCGTTTCTGGGCGCTTCGGTAGGCGTCACCTTTCCGAGCGGCACCGCCGCCGACACGAGCGGCTTCGAGTTCGGCCACAAGATCTATCTGGCGCCGACGGCCGGCACGCGCATCTTCATCACGAGCCGGTTGCACATTCGCGCCGAGGCGCGGGCGATGTTCTGGAAGATCAAGTACCCGGTACAGTTCACGCTCGAGCCGCCCGACCAGCCGGGCACGGCTGAGCATCCGAACGCGGTGATCAGCGACAACCGCACTTCCGAGTGGACCGCGACTCCCTGGCTGCAGGTGGGACTCGGCTACTCGTTCTCTCCCTGAGCGATGGCGGTTTCGCTCACCCGGGTCGTCGGGTTCCGGGCTCTGCATCGCCTGTATCGCTCCGACTGGACCGAGGACGAGAACCGCGCGGCCTTTGGGTCGCTGGCCGATCCGCCCGGACACCCACACAATTACCAATGTGCCGTCACGGTGCGCGGCCGCGCGGACCCTCCGATGGCGATGGTGATCGACCTCCCCCTGCTCGATCGGATTCTGGACGACGAAGTCGTGAAGCCCTTCGACGGGAAGAACGTCAATCTCGACGTTCCAGGGTTCGCCGACGGCCGGACGATTCCAACCTGCGAGGCGATCGCGGCATACGTCTTCTCCCGCGTGGCCCCTCGCCTGCCGGCGGCGGTGATGCTGGAGCGGGTGCGCGTTCTCGAAGACCCTACCCTCTATGCCGATTGTACCGGGCCAGGCTGAGTACCTTGTGTGCCGGGAGGGCCGCGCAGCCGTCTCCTCGGTCCCGGCGCGGATGAAGGCGGCAGGGCCGCATGCCGCCTGACGATGCCCGGCTCGCGCAACTTGTCCGATCCGCCCGGCGTATTGCCGTGATAGGGTTGAGCCCGCGACCCGAACGACCCAGCCATGGGGTCGCGAGATACCTGCAGCGCGCAGGCTATACGATCATCCCGGTGCACCCGGCCGGAGGCACCATTCTCGGCGAGCCGGTCCACCCCGACCTCGTCTCGGCGGCAGCCATGGCCGGGCCCATCGATCTGGTCAACGTGTTCCGGAGGTCCGAGTTCGTGCCGGCGTTGCTCCCGGCAATCCTCGGAACGCGGCCCTCTCTCGTATGGCTGCAGGAAGGGGTGCGGCACGAGGAGACGGCCCGGCAGCTCGAGAATGCCGGCATCCCCGTCGTGATGGATCGGTGCCTGGCGGTGTTTCACACATTCCTGGGGGTCTGATGGGCATCCGAGAATGGGCCGGCTTCGCGTTGATCGCCCTCGTGGCGACGCCTGTGGCCGCGCAGAAGAGGGGGGATCAGGCCACCCTCGTCTTCACGGTGTCGGGCGCCTTCATCCAGGGCAAGCGGCTCTGGGCGGTGGAAAATCAGCCGATCCAGGACAACTCCTTCACCGACTTCTACAATCTCAACCGTGACATCAAGTCGACGCTCGGCGCCAGTCTCTCGGGAACGTATTATCCGGGCAGCAACGTCGGCCTCACGGCGGAGGCGTTTCTCGTAGGCATGGGGTACGACGACGGGTGCACGCTCGCCCAGCCCGGGCAGTCGCTGCGAAGCACCGAGGTGTGCACCGACATCGACAAGCAGGAGAAGTCGGCGGCCGCCGTGTCCCTTTCCACCGGCGCCGTCTTCCGGCTGGCGAGCCGGGAGTTCATCTCGCCGTTCGCGCGGGTGAGCGCGGGGTTGCTGCTCACCAACCAAAGCTCGGTGCTCACCGAGGGGATCAGCATCAGCAACGATGGGGCGCTTCTGGTCGTCTATGACGATCAGGCGCGCACCCGAATCCGTCCCGCCTTCGCTCTCGGCATCGGTACCACCTTCGCGCTCAACAGAGGCTACTACTTGCGCTGGGAGGTGCGGGACAACTACGTGGGTGTGGTGAAAGTCACCGGCATCACCGACGCCCCCCGATTCGTTCCGCCGCATGAGACGGTGTACAAACATCTGTTCAGCGTTCACATCGGCCTCGACGTGGTTCTGGAGCGCCAGCACGGGAGGAGATACTGACCCAGGGGGCCATTCTCGCCGGAGGCAGTGCGGTCCGATTCGGTGGAAAGCCGAAGGGGTTGGAAATGGTGGGTGGCGAGCGGATCCTCGACCGGCTGGTGAATGTGATGACGGCGGCGCTCGGTGTGCCGCCGTTACTCGTTGCGAACAGCCCCGAGGCGCAATCCTGGCGTCCGGACCTCCGGGTAGTGCCCGACGTGATACCAGGCGCGGGCTCGCTCGGAGGGATCTATACCACGGTGATGGAAGCGCCCGCCCCGGTGGTCTGCGTCGCCTGGGACATGCCGTTCGTGCCGGCAGGTCTCGTCGAGGAGCTCGCAAACCGTCTCGCGCGATACGATGCCGTTCTTCCCGAGAGCAACGGCCCTCGCGGCGTCGAGCCACTGGCCGCCGCCTACGGTCCCGCCTGCCGCGAAGCCATCCGGGCGAGCCTCGATGCCGGAGACTTCCGGGCGGTCGCCTTCCTCCCACGCATCAGCGTCGGTATCCTACCCTTGGCGGACGTCGGCCGGTACGGCGATCCGGAGCTCCTGTTTCTCAACGTGAATACCGCGGGCGATCTCGCGAAAGCGAACGAGCTGTGGCGGCGACACGGATCATCTCGATAGTCGGCAAGAAGAACACCGGCAAGACAACGCTCATCGTGGCGCTCGCCGACGAGCTGAGCCGGCGGGGCCGGCGCGTGATGACCATCAAGCACGCCCATCATCCGGTGGAGGCCGACCGGACCGGCTCGGATAGCTGGCGCCACTACAACGAGGGTCGCGCCGAGCGCGTGCTTCTCACGGCGCCGGGCCAGCGGATCGTCTTCGAACACGCAAAGGATGAGGCCGATCCGCTGGCGCTCGCGCGACGGTATCTCGACGGTGCCGACATCGTCCTCGCGGAAGGGTTCAAGCAGGCGCCCCTTCCCAAGATCGAAGTCTACCGGCCCTCGGTGGCTCGGGAGCCTCTCTACCAAGCCGATGCGCCCGATGCGGCCCGGTGGGCCGCCATCGTCACCGACGATTACGCCTTTCAGTCCGACCCCACCGTCATCCGTTTTCAGGATACGATGTGGCTCCAGCTTCTGGCCACTCTCGCGTGGGAACGGGCCATGGAGCTCCCTTCGTGAACGAGCCTCTCGCCGCGGCCGATGCGGCGCGGCGCATTCTCGCCGAGATCTCCCGCCAGCCCTCCCTCCGCATCCCACTCGACGACGCTCTTGGCAGCACCCTGGCCGAGGACGTCGTGAGCCCGATCGATATCCCGCCGTGGGCCAATTCCGCCATGGACGGATACGCCGCACGCGCCGCCGACGTGGGAGGAGCGTCCGCGGAGCGACCGGTGCGCCTCCGGGTGGTCGAGCACATCCAGGCCGGCGGCTTTCCCGGAAAGGCCGTCGGCGCCGGTGAGTGCGCGCGCATCTTCACCGGCGCCCCGGTGCCCGAGGGAGTCGACTCGGTGATCAGGCAGGAAGACACCGACCAGGCAGACACGGTCGTCACCATCACCTCGGATCGCGACGCGGGCACCAACATCCGCAAGGCGGGCGAGGACATCCGGCGGGGAACGACGGTGTTGAGGGAGGGCATGCAGCTCGAGCCGGCACACCTCGGCGTTCTCGCGTCGATGGCCAGGGCGCATCCGCTGGTCTACCGGCGGCCCCGGGTCGCGATCCTCGGCAGCGGCGACGAGATCGCCGACATCGATCAGCCGGAAGAGATCCTGAGCGGCCGGAAGGTGGCGAGCAGCAACACCCACACCCTGGTAGCGCTGGTCCGGCGGGCGGGAGGAGAGCCCTCCAACCTCGGCATCGCGCGGGACTCGCTCGAGAGCCTCCGTGAGCACCTGGGCCGGGCGGCAGACTGCGATCTGCTCGTCACCAGCGCCGGCATCAGCGTCGGCGACCACGATTACGTTAGGACCGTGCTCGATGAAATGGGGGCGCACCAGCGGTTCTGGAGGCTTAGGATGCGGCCCGGTGCGCCGGTGGGGTTCGGATTCGTTGGGACGACGCCGTGGATCGGCCTGCCCGGCAACCCGGTGAGCACCATGGTGACATTCGAGCTCTTCGTCCGGCCGGCCATCCGGTGGATGGCGGGTCACACCCTGCCCTTCCGCCGGCCCGTCCCGGTGCGGCTGGCCGAGCCGGTGAGTCTCAAGCCCAGGCTGCAGCACTTTCTCCGCGCCATCGTGACCGAGACTGCGGAAGGTCCCGAGGCCCGCCTCACCGGCCCCCAGGGCTCGGGGATCCTGATGTCGATGGTGCTGGCGAATGCCCTCGTGGTGATCCCGGAAGGCCAGTTCGAGACTCCCGCCGGAGCGATCGTCCAGGCCCTCCGGCTCGATGAGCCGGGACACCAGGCCGAGCCCGCCTTTTGACCCACCCGGAGCTTCCCAGCAGGCCGCCGGGTGATTACTTTCAAGGCAGTTGAAGGGGAGTAGCT
>JBOHSC010000411.1:0-12244 GCA_050733115.1 Gemmatimonadales bacterium | reverse complement strand
CCTTGTGAAAAAAAGCACAAAGTGCTATATCAGGAAAGTCGCATAATTATTCGTGGGGGCGCACCGCCTCCAATGTAGTCATGAGCCGGCGGGGGTGACCTGCTTTCGCCTGTGTTTCACTTTTTTCGAGAGGTTTCGCGCATGGCCGGCCGCAACTTTCTCTTCGTTCCGGGCCCCACGAACGTGCCCGATCGGGTTCTCCGCGCCATGCACGTGGCCATGGAGGACCACCGTTCCTCCTCGTTCCCGGCGCTCGCGGCTCCAGTCCTCGAGGACCTGAAAAAGATCTTCAAGACCACCACGGGCCAGGCCTTCATCTTCCCCTCCAGCGGCACCGGTGCGTGGGAAGCATCGCTCTCGAACACCCTTTCGTCCGGTGACCGCGTCCTTGCCGCCCGCTTCGGGATGTTCAGCCATCTGTGGATCGACATGGCCCAGCGCTTCGGCCTCCAGGTCGATATCCTCGACGCCGAGTGGGGCGAGGGGGCGCCGATCGAGCGCTACCGCGAGGCGCTCGCCGCCGACAAGAATCATCAGATCAAGGCGGTGCTGTTCACGCACAACGAGACGGCCACCGGCGTCACCAGCGACGTGGCTGGCGTCCGGAACGCGCTGAACGATACGAAGCACCCCGCGCTACTCATGGTAGACGGGGTGAGCTCGATCGGGAGCATCGATTTCCGCATGGACGAATGGGGCGTGGACCTCGCGGTCACCGGATCGCAGAAGGGGCTCATGCTCCCGGCCGGGCTCGGCATCGTCGCCGCCAGCCAGAAGGCGCTGGCGCTGTACGATCAGGCCAAGCTCCCGCGGGTCTTCTTCGATTTCGGCGACATGCGAAAGCAGAACGCGACAGGGTATTTCCCATACACGCCGGCCCTTTCGATGTTGTATGGTCTCCGCGAATCCCTCGCGATCCTGTTCGAAGAGGGATTGGAGAACGTCTTTGCGCGCCATCACCGTCTCGCCGAGGGTACTCGCCAGGCGGTGAAGGCCTGGGGGCTGGAGCTCTGTGCACGCGACCCCAAGTGGAACTCCGATACTGTGAGCGCCATCCTCGTTCCATCAGGTGTCAACGCCGCCGAGGTGATCGACGTGGCGTACCGTCGCTACAACCTGGCGCTCGGCGCCGGGCTGGCGCGGATGGCCGGGAAGCTCTTCCGGATCGGCCATCTCGGCGACCTGAACGAGCTCATGCTGCTCGGCGGCATTGCGGGCGCCGAGATGGCGATGCGCGACGTCGGCATCAAGGTGACGCCGGGCAGCGGTGTGGCCGCGGCGTCGGAGTATTGGCGTAGCACCGCGGCTCCACTCTCCAGGCGCGAGCTGCCTCCGCGCGCGCCCGACGCCCAGCCGGCAGCGCCCGCCGCCAAGGAGAAGGCCACCGCCGGCGCCGGCCGATGAGTCACACGCGCTACGAGCCGGCACGCCAGAGGCTTCAGCGGAGCGAGCTCGCCGTGCCGGGCTCGCAGCCTGGTATGTTCGCCAAGGCACTCGATGGCGGCGCCGACTACGTGTTCCTCGATCTCGAGGACGCGGTCGCGCCGGGCGACAAGGAGCAGGCCCGGAAGAACGTGATCGCGGCGCTGCTCGAGCACGATTGGCGCGGGCGGGGGAAGACGATCTGCGTCCGCATCAACGGCATCGATACCCACTACATGTACCGCGACGTGGTGGATGTGGTGGAGCAGGCCGGGCACCGGCTCGACACGATTCTGATTCCCAAGGTCGGTGTGCCGTCGGACGTGTACCTGGTCGATGCGCTCCTCACGCAGATCGAGGAGGCCAGAGGAATCGACCACCGGATCGGCATCGATGTGCTGATCGAAACCGCGCTGGGCATGGCCAACGTGGAGGCCATCGCGCAATCGAGTCCCCGGCTCGAGGCCATGCACTTCGGCGTCGCGGACTACGCGGCGAGCTGCCGAGCCCGCACGGTGAACATCGGGGGACTCAACCCCGACTACCCCGGCGACCAGTGGCACGCCGCGCTCTCGCGCATGATCGTGGCATGCCGCGCGTACGGCCTCCGCCCGATCGACGGTCCGTTCGGCGACTTCAAGGACCCCGACGGCTATCGCGACGCCGCGCGGCGCGGCGCGGCGCTCGGCATCGAGGGGAAGTGGGCGATTCATCCCTCGCAGGTCGACCTGGCCAACGAGGTGTTTACTCCTCCGCCGAAGGAAGTGGAGCGCGCGCAGCGGATTCTGCGGGCGCTCGACGATGCGGCGAGCGCAGGACGGGGCGCTGCCCAGCTCGACGGGAGAATGATCGACGCCGCGTCGGCCCGGATGGCGCAAAACGTCGTGAAGACTGCGGAAGTGATTGGGAGCCGAACCCCCACCCCGAGATGACCCATGGACATTCATGAGTACCAGGCCAAGGAGCTCCTGGCCGGCTTCGGGGTCGCGATCCCCCGTGGCGGCGTGGCGTACAGCCCGGAGCAGGCGGTGTACAGGGCGTCGGAGATCGGCGGCTCCCGCTGGGCGGTAAAGGCCCAGATCCACTCGGGAGCACGCGGCAAGGCCGGAGGGATCAAGCTCTGCTCCAACGAGGACGACGTCCGCCAGGCCGCCAAGACGCTGCTCGGCAAGCGGCTGGTAACCCACCAGACCGGTCCCGAAGGTCGGGTGGTGCACCGGCTCTATGTGGAGGCCGCGGTCCCCATCGAGCGCGAGATCTACATCGGCCTCGTGCTCGACCGGAAGAGCGAGCGGATCATGGTCGTCGCGTCGGCCCAGGGCGGGATGGAAATCGAGGAGATCGCGAGGAATTCGCCCGACACCATCGTCCGTGAGGTAGTGGAGCCGGCCGTCGGCATGACGGCGTTTCAGGCTCGCGAGGTGGCGTTCGGGCTCGGTCTCACTCCGGCGCAGGTGAGCCGCGCGGTGACCACCCTCCTCGGCGCCTACCGCGCCTTCCGCGATCTCGACGCCACGATGGTGGAGATCAACCCGCTCGTCGTCACCGCCGATGGGCAGGTGCTGGCGCTGGACTGCAAGATGACCTTCGACGACAACGCCATGTTCCGCCGGCCCAACGTGAGTGAGCTGCGCGACTATGCAGAGGAAGATCCTCGTGAGGCGCAGGCGGCCGAGTTCGGTCTGAACTACGTGGCGCTCGACGGGAACATCGGCTGCATCATCAACGGCGCCGGCCTGGCGATGGCCACCATGGACATGATCAAGCACGCCGGCGGCGCGCCGGCCAACTTCCTCGACGTGGGTGGCGGCGCCTCACCCGAGCGCGTCGCCGCCGCCTTCCGTCTGGTGCTTTCGGATCCGAACATCGACGCGATGCTGGTGAACATCTTTGCCGGCATCAATCGCTGCGACTGGGTGGCGCAGGGCGTAGTACAGGCCACGCGGGAAACCCAGCTTACCATTCCGCTCGTCGTCCGCCTCGCCGGCACCAACGTCGAGGAAGGGCGGAGGATACTGAAGGAGAGCGGGCTTCCCATCATCACCGCGGACACGCTGGCGGAGGCCGCCGAGCGGGTGGTGGCCGCCCTCCCCGAGTCGCGCAAGGCGAAGGCTTCGGCCGGGAACGGACAATGAGCATCCTCATCGACGAGAAGACGCCCGTCATCTTTCAGGGATTCACCGGCGACAAGGCCACCTTCCACGCGAAGGAGTCGATCGCCTACGGCACCAACGTCGTCGGCGGCGTCACCCCCGGGAAGGGCGGCAACCGCCATCTCGATCGCCCGGTGTTCAACACCGTGAAGGATGCGGTCAGGGAGACCGGCGCCACCGCGAGCATCATCTTCGTACCGGCGGCGTTCTGTGCCGACTCGATCATGGAAGCAGCGAACGCCGGGATCCGACTGGTCGTGACCATCACCGACGGCATTCCCGCGCAGGACATGATGATGGTGAAGCGGTACCTGTTCCGTTTCCCGAAGGAGCGCCGCACGACGCTGGTGGGGCCCAACTGTGCCGGCGTCATCAGTGCAGGGAAGGCGATGCTCGGCATCATGCCGGGGCACATCTACTCGCGCGGATCGGTGGGGCTGGTGACCCGCTCGGGCACACTCGGCTACGAAGCCGCATCGCAGATGAACGCGGTCGGCATCGGGCAGACCACCAGCGTCGGTATCGGCGGCGATCCGATCAACGGCAGCTCGTTCGTGGACATGCTCAAGCTCTTCGAGGAAGATCCGGAGACCGAGGCGGTGATGATGATCGGCGAGATCGGCGGTCCGCAGGAAGCGGAAGCCTCGCTCTTCGTCAAGGAGAATATGACCAAGCCGGTCATCGGCTACGTCGCCGGCCTCACCGCGCCAAAGGGCCGGCGGATGGGGCACGCGGGCGCCATCATCTCCGCGTTCGGCGACACCGCGGCGGAGAAATCGGAGATCATGCGGTCGGCCGGGCTCATCGTGGCCCCGAGCCCGGCGGAGCTGGGTACCACGGTGGCGGGCGCGCTGGCGAAGAAGCCGTCGAAGCGGAAGATGGTTACGCAGTGACCCCCCGGCCGACGGTGGTCGTGACGCGCCGGCTGCCGGATCCGGTGGAGCAGGAGCTCACGCGGGAGTTCGACGCCAGGCTCAACGCCGACGACCGTCCCCTCGGTCCCGACGGTCTGCGCGAGGCCCTCAAGAACGCCGATGCCGTGCTGTGCACGGTCACCGACCGTCTCACCTCCGACGTCCTGTCCGTCGAGCCGCTCCGGACCCGCATCCTCGCCAACTTCGGCGTCGGCTTCAACCACATCGACACCGAGGCGGCCAGGGCCCGGGGCCTCGCCGTCTCCAACACGCCCGACGTCCTCACCGCCGCCACCGCCGACACGGCAATGACGCTCCTTCTTATGGTGGCGCGCCGCACCGGTGAAGGGGAGCGGCATCTGCGCGCGGGGCAGTGGACCGGCTGGCGGCCGACACACATGCTGGGCACCCAGGTCTCCGGAAAGACGCTCGGGCTGGTCGGCATGGGGCGCATCGCGCGCGCGGTCGCTCAGCGGGCGCACCACGGGTTCGGAATGAAGGTGATCTTCCACGATCCCTATCCGCCCCCGGCCGACGTCGCGGCGTCGCTCGGCGCCGAGCCCCGCGCGAAGCTGGAGCAGGTGCTCAGGGAGGCGGACTTCGTCTCGCTCCATTGCCCCGCCACCCCCGAGACCCGTCACCTGATGAACAAGGAGCGCCTCGCGCTCATGCGGGCCGACGCGTACCTCATCAACACCGCGCGCGGCGACGTGGTGGACGAGGCCGCGCTGGTCGAGGCGCTGGCCGCACGAAAGATTGCCGGTGCCGCCCTCGACGTATTCGAGAAGGAGCCTCAGGTGACGCCGGCGCTTCTCTCGATGGAAAACGTTGTGCTCCTCCCTCATCTCGGGAGCGCCACCCGTGAGACCCGCGTGGCCATGGGGATGCGCGCCCTCGAGAACCTCCGCCTCTTCTTCAAAGGTTCGCCACTCCGGGATCGCGTCGGGTGACCCATGTGGCGTTGGAGCCGTTCTCCGCGGCGGATCTGCCGGAGTCGCCCGATCCCGTCGCGGCCAGTGCGGCACACTACGCCACCGAGGTCGTCGAGCTCCTCTCGGGCCTGCTGCTCGATCTCGTGCGCCGGAGAATGCCCGAGGTCGAGCCGGTGCTGCGCGGCGAGCGCGCGCCCTCCGAGCTGAGCCCCGAGCTCCTCGCGCGTACCCTGCAGGTGCAGGGCATCTGGTTCCAGCTTTTGTCGATCGCCGAGCAGAACGCCGCAATGCGTCGCCGCCGGCAGATCGAGGCGGAGCGGGGATACGAGCAGCTCCGCGGTACCTTTGCGCAGGTGATCTCCACGGCGGCCGCCGCAGAGGTGCCGGCCGCCGAGATCAGGAGCATGCTCGAGATTCTCCGGGTGCGTCCTGTGATCACTGCCCACCCCACGGAGGCCAAGCGCGTCACCGTCCTCGAGAAGCACCGCCGCATCTATCGCCGTCTCGTCGACCTCGAGTCGCCCCGGTGGACGCCCCGCGAGCGGCTGGCACTCATCGACGGACTCAGGAACGAGATCGAGCTTCTCTGGATGACGGGAGAGCTTCGTCTCACGAAGCCCACCGTCCCGCAGGAAGTCTTCTGGGGACTCCACTTCTTCAACGAGACGCTCTTCGAGGCGGTGCCCGACCTGATCGAGAAGGTCGAGCGCGTGCTGGCGCAGTACTACCCTTCCGAGCACTGGGTGGTGCCGCCGTTCTTCCAGTTCGGCTCCTGGGTGGGCGGCGACCGCGACGGCAATCCCTTCGTCACCAACGACGTCACGCGCAGCACCCTCCTCGAGAACCGGCTGACCGTCCTCCGGCGCTACCGCCGCCGGCTCGACGACCTCATGCGCATGCTCAGCATTACCGAAAAGGCACTGCCGCCCTCCGACCGCTTCCGTCGGGCGCTGGAGAAGGAGCTCGCCGCCACCGGCGAAGCGGAGGCGATCGCCAACCGGAATCCGGGCGAGCTGTTCCGCCAGTATCTCGCGTGCATGCTCCGCCGCGTCGACGTGATGATCATCGCCACGGAGCGCGGCGACACTCGCCCCGATTCCGCCGGCTACGCCTCGGCCGACGCGCTCGTGGCCGATGTGAAGCTCCTGGAGAACGAGCTGGTCGAGGCGCCGCGTCCGGAGATCGCGTCATCGATCGTGCGCCCGGTCCGGCGGGAGGTCGAGATCTTCCGCTTCAGCACCGTGCGACTCGACGTCCGCGAGAACACCACCAGGCTGAACGCGGCCCTGGCCGATCTCTGGCGCACCACGGCCGGCGAAAGCGGCGGGAACCCACCCGCCCCCGATTCCGAGGCGTGGCGGGGATGGCTGGGCGCCGAGCTGGCGCGGCCACTCGTGGAAGGGGCGGAGCCGGCGCAACTGCCCGCCGACTCGGCCGAGACACTCGGGATGTTCCGCCTCGTCCGCCGGCTTCGCGCCGAGATCGACCGCGAGGCGTTCGGCACCTTCGTACTGAGCATGACGCGGAGCGTCAGCGACATCCTCGGCGGGTACCTCCTCGCCAAGGTGGCCGGCCTTTTCGCCGACAAGTCGGGCATCGAAAGCTGCACCCTGCCGATCGTGCCGCTCTTCGAGACGATCGACGACCTCCAGCGTGCGCCGGGGATCATGCGCGAGCTGCTGAGCGTCCCGCTGCTCCGGCGGACGGTGCGGGCGCAGGGCGGGGTGCAGGAGGTGATGATCGGCTATTCGGACTCGAACAAGGATGGCGGGTTTCTCACGTCCAACTGGGAGCTGTACAAGGCGCAGATCAAGCTCACCCGGCTGGGTCAGGAGACCGGAGTGCCGATCGCCTTTTTTCACGGCCGGGGCGGGTCGGTGAGCCGGGGAGGCGCGCCGACTGGCCGCGCCATTGCCGCCCAGCCGGCCGGATCGATTCGCGGCCGGATGCGGATCACGGAGCAGGGCGAGGTCGTTTCCTACAAGTACGCCAACCGGGGCACCGCCCAGTATCAGATCGAGCTGCTGGCGGCGAGCATCGTCGAGCATACGATCAAGTCGGAGCGGGAGGAGGCGCTCGTGCCGACGGCCGAATTCGACGAGGCGATGGAGGCGCTCTCGGGCGCTGCGCAGGCAGCCTACCGAAACCTGATCGACCACCCCGACCTGCTTACGTATTTCCAGTCGGCGAGTCCTCTCGAGGAGATCTCCCTGCTCAACATGGGCTCCCGCCCGGCGCGCCGATTCGGCGCGAAGTCACTGGGCGATCTGCGGGCCATCCCGTGGGTGTTCGCCTGGTCGCAGAACCGTCACTTCGTGCCGGGCTGGTATGGTTTCGGAAGCGGCGTGCTCACGTTCCTGCAGGTGCGTGGTGACCGTGGTGCCGCCCTCATCCAGCGGATGTTCAGGGACTCCCGCGTCTTCCGACTGATCGTGGACGAGGTCGAGAAGACACTCTCGTACGTGGAGCCGACTCTCGCGCACGAGTACGCCGGGCTGGTGCCCGACGCCCGCGTGAGGGAAGAGATCTTCGCGATGGTGGAGAAGGAGTACCACAGGAGCATCGAGGCGGTGCTGCGGATCAGCGGCGGGGCCGCGCTCAACGAGCGGTTTCCCCGCTTTCGCCGGCGCCTCGCCCGGCGGATGGGGACGATGAATCAGATCTCCCGGCAGCAGATTGAGCTGCTCCGGCGGTTTCGCCAGTCCGGCGGCGACCGGACCCAGGAGGAACAGCTCTCGGCGCTGCTCCTCTCGATCAACTGTATTGCGGCGGGGTTCGGGGCGACGGGGTAACGCTCGCCTCCGTTCTCAGCTGCCCGCATGCCGCGCTGATGTCGAGTCCCCGGCTCCGGCGCACTGTCGCCTCGATGCCCTGATTCCTGAGCCGCGCCGCGAAGTCGCGGATCCGCGCGGCCGGCGTCGGGTGGAGGGCGGGTGCTCCTCCGGGATGCAGCGGCAGGATGTTGACCAGGGCGCCCAGCCGGCGCGCGAGCCTGGCGAGACGATCGGCATCCCCGTCCGCATCGTTCACCCCGCCGATCATCACGTATTCCAGGGTCACCCGCTTCCTGAAGACCTGGGCCGCCTTGATCACCGCCTCGAGGTCGTACTTCTTCTCGATCGGCATGATCGACAGGCGCTGGGGCGAGGTGGGAGCGTGGAGCGAGATGGCGAGCCGGAACTGCTCCCGGCGCCGCGCGAACGCCTCCATTCCCGGAAGGATCCCGACGGTCGAGACGGTGATGTGCCGGGCCCCGATGCCGAAGCCCGCCGGATCATTCAGCACGGTGAGCGCGGTATCCACCGACGGCCAGTTGAGGAGGGGCTCCCCCATACCCATGAAGACGACGTTGGTGGGCCCCTCGGCGGGGTCCCTGAGCACGATCTCCCTGACCTGCCCGAGGATCTCGAAGGGCGTCAGGTTGCGCCGGAATCCCATGCGGCCCGTGGCGCAGAACGAGCAGCCGAGCGCGCACCCGGCCTGGGAGGAGATGCACAGCGTCCGGCGCGCGCCCGATGGGATGAGGACGGACTCGATGGTCTCCCCGTCGCCGAGACGCCAGAGGTACTTCCGGGTGCGGTCTACCGACTGCTGGACCACCTCGGCCTCGAGCCGGGGGAAGGGCAGGCACTCATCCAGCTCCGTTCGGAGGGCCAGCGGCAGCTCCGTGGCGTCCGCCCACCGTCCCACGGGTGCCTGCCAGAGCCTCCGCTCGAGCTGGGCAGCCCGGTAAACGGGCAGGTTTCGTTCGGCTACCCACCGCTGGAGCCGGTCCCTGGCGGTGGCCGGCGGGAGGTCGAGCAGGGTGGTGGGCAAGACGGGCGATCTGGGGGCGGCCGCGGGCATAGGAGTGTAAGATAACGCCCGGTGCCGCGGCCCCTAAATCCCTTTCAGTTCTCGCATTGCTCCCCCCTCCGCCGACGGTTACGTTTGTCCCATGCCACTGCTGGCC
This sequence comes from Gemmatimonadales bacterium, assembly GCA_050733115.1. GTDB lineage: Bacteria > Gemmatimonadota > Gemmatimonadetes > Gemmatimonadales > GWC2-71-9 > CAVVWJ01. Next base: position 2,871 of record JBOHSC010000411.1, on the reverse strand, counting down.
GAGCCATGCTCCTGACCGAGTTGCTCAAGCCGGATCGGATCGTGGTTCCCCTTGTCGCCAGGGACAAGCACGGTGTTCTCGCGGAGCTCGCGCGCCATCTCGTGGATCGCTCGGGCGGCAATCTGGATCAGGTGCTCGCGGCGGTGCTGGAGCGCGAAGCCGTCTTGAGCACCGGGATCGGATTCGGGGTCGCGATTCCGCACGCCCGATGCGCGGCGGTCCGGGAGCTCACTGTCGTCGGCGGAGTCAGCCGCGAGTCGGTCGCGTACGACGGAATCGACGGCGAACCCGCACGGCTCTTCTTCATGATCGTGGGCCCCGAGGAGTCCGCTGGGCTGCACGTCAAGATCCTGAGCCGCATCGCCCGTCTGGTCCGGGCGGAAAGCGTACGCCGTGAGCTGACCGAGGCGCGCACGCCAGATGAGTTCCACCATATTCTCCTCGACGCGGAAACGCACTGACCGCCTCCGCTCCTCGCCTCCAGGCTCTCCGACCCATGGCCCGTACCGTCAACTCGTTTCTCCCTGCATGAGCGCCACCGCGCTTCGCACTCATCGTTGCGGGGAGCTGACGCGCGCGCTCGTCGGCCAGGACGTGCGTCTTGGAGGGTGGGTCCACCGGCGTCGGGACCTGGGAGGACTGGTATTCATCGACCTGCGCGATCGGGCCGGTCTGGTTCAGCTATCGTGCAACCCCGCGTGGACGCCGCCCGAGGTGATGGCGCGGGCCGCGGAGGCCGGCACCGAGTCGGTGGTCCTCGTCACCGGCATCGTCGAGCTCCGGCCGGAGCCGTCGCGCGATCCTGCCCTGACCTCTCGTGAGGTAGAAGTCCACGTCACCGGGCTCGAGGTGGTGGGCCCGGCGCAAACACCGGCCATTCCGGTGGCGCGGAAGGACAAGGAGGAGCTGGCCTCGGAGGAGCTGCGCCTCAAGCATCGGGTGCTGGATCTCCGCAGGCCCGAGCTCCAGCGCAACCTGATGCTTCGCCACCGGCTGCTCCAGCGTGCCCGGCGGGCGCTGACCGAGCGTGAATTCCTCGAGATCGAGACGCCGATCCTCACCAAGCCGACTCCCGAAGGTGCGCGGGACTATCTGGTTCCCAGCCGGGTCCACCCAGGGGAGTTTTACGCGCTCCCCCAGAGTCCGCAGATCTACAAGCAGCTGCTGATGGTCGCGGGCTATGACCGATACTTCCAGATCGCCCGCTGTTTCCGCGACGAAGATTTGCGCGCCGACCGGCAGCCCGAGTTCACCCAGATCGATCTCGAGGCGTCATTCATCTCCGCCCAGGACATTCAGCGGGTCGTCGAGGACGTGCTGGTCGATCTCTGGGCCGAAGCGGGCGTGACGGTGGCGCATCCGTTTCCGCGCCTCTCCTATCGGGACGCCATGGAGCGGTATGGGATCGACAAACCCGATCTCCGGTTCGGCTACGAGATCCGCGACCTCACGCCCCTGATCGGGGACGACGCCGCCCCTTTCCTCTCCGAGGCGCGCGCAAAGGGTGGCCGTCTGCGCGGAATCGTGGCCGGCGGGGCGGCGTCGTTGAGCCGGAAGGATCTCGACGCCCTGACCGCGGCCGCCAGGGAGGCCAAGGCGGGAGGGCTCATCTGGGCACGCCGGACCGCGGCCGGCTGGGAAGGGCAGGGGGTCAAGGCGGCCGGCCCGAAGCTGCTCGACCGGCTCGGCGGCCAGGAGGGCGATCTCCTGCTCGCCGTGTCCGGGCCTGATTCGGTCACGTCGCCGGCCATGCACGCCGTTCGCGCAGCGCTGGGTCGGCGTCCGGAAACAAAGCCGATCACCGATCACGCGTTCACCTGGGTGGTGGACTTCCCGCTCTTCGAGCTTGACGCCGAGAGTGGGCAGTACCGGCCGGCGCACCATCCGTTCACCGCGCTGCACCCCGACGATCTTGATAGACTCGAGAACGACCCCGGCAGCTGCCGCGCACTCCACTACGACGTGGTGTACAATGGCGTCGAGTTGGGAAGCGGCTCGATCCGCATCACCGATCCGGTGGTGCAGCGGCTCATCTTTTCACTCCTCGGGATACCCGAGGCCGACATCCGCCGGCGCTTCGGTTTTCTCCTCGACGGTCTCGCGGCCGGGGCTCCGCCGCACGGAGGGTTTGCGCTCGGGTTCGACCGCATCGCGATGCTCTTGTCGGATGCCGGATCGCTCCGGGACGTGATCGCCTTTCCGAAGACCACGACGGCGCGCGCGCTCTTCGAGGGTGCGCCGACGCAGGTGGACCCCGCCGATCTCCGGGCGCTCCACCTCGAGGTAAGAGTCTAGGGCTGCAGCGGGATTGGAGGAGCATGGCTGACGAAACCCAGAATCGGTTGTCCGCGGAAGGCGCCGACCCGCTTCTCTTCGCGGGAGTCAACGACGCCAACCTGCTCGAGTTGCAGCGCACGCTCGGCGTCCGGATCTCCTTCCGTGGCGATGCGGTAACGGTTTCCGGGGCCGCCGAGCAGCTCGAGCGCGCAACCCCGGTCGTTCAGGGACTCCTCGATCTGGCCCGTATGGGCGAGCCGGTGACGCCGGAAGACGTCTATCGGCTCGCTGCGGAGGGCCCCCCGGCGGAGCTTCCCGCCGCGCCGGCCGATGGAAAGATCGTTCTTCCCGGTCTGCGGCGCGCCATCGTCGCCAAGTCCCAGGGGCAGCGGGACTACTTGCAGGCCATCGGCGCGCACGACATCGTCGTCGGTATCGGACCGGCTGGCACGGGCAAGACCTACCTGGCGGTGGCCAAGGCGGTGGAGGCGCTAGCCCGCCGTCGGGTCAAGCGAATCATCCTTGCCAGGCCGGCGGTCGAGGCGGGGGAGTCGCTCGGCTTCCTTCCAGGTGATATCCAGGCCAAGGTAGATC
>JBOHSC010000410.1:0-1902 GCA_050733115.1 Gemmatimonadales bacterium | reverse complement strand
CACCGCGAGCTGGCTCTATACCGCGGCGCGCCGCCTGGGTGGAATGCGACTGGAGCGGGGCGAGCTCGTCACCGTCCCGACCGGCTTCCTCTGCTGCCCCCATGACCTGTTTCCCGCTCCGCCCGATTCCTGGATCCGCCGCGTCTACCCGTTGATGCGGCGAACCGACCTGCCGGCGGGCGGCCACTTCCTCGCCTACGAGCGACCCGGCGACTTCGTGGAAGATGTTCGTGCGTTCTTCCGGAGCTTTCGCGCCCAGGCCTCGTCCCGCACCTGAGCGGCGGCGGGCTCCGAAGGGAGGCGTCTCATGATCTGGGGAATGACGACGTCGACATTCACCCTCGTGCACGTCTGGCTGAGCCTGATCGGTATCGGCGCTGGCCTCGTCGTCATGCTCGGCCTCCTCGCCGGGAAATCGCTCGGCGGCTGGACGGCGCTCTTCCTGATCACCACGGCGGCCACCAGCGTGACCGGCTTCGCCTTTCCCGTCGACCATCTCTTGCCGTCTCACAAGGTCGGCATCGTATCGCTGGCCGTCCTCGCCCTCGCCCTGCTCGCTCGGTACGGCTTCCGTCTTGCCGGTCCCTGGCGCCGCGTCTATGCGGTGAGCGCCGGTCTTGCCCTCTACCTCAACGTGTTCGTGGCCGTGGTCCAGGCCTTCGAGAAGGTGCCGTTCCTGAACGCGATGGCGCCCACCCAGACCGAGCCGACGTTCGTGGTCACGCAGGTGGTGGTGCTCCTGCTGTTTGCCGCGCTGATCATCGAGGCAGCCAGGAGGTTCGGGGGAGTGTCCGCCCACCACGCCTAATTGGGATGCAACCTTTGGCCCAGGCACACCCGTCATAAGCACATGGAGCGCCGCCCGGTCCTCTCGAAGCCACCAGGAGACAAGCCATGCCCCAGATGAAGGCCGTGCAGGTGAGCAAGCCCGGAGGGCGATTGGAGTTGGTTGACCGGCCCGTTCCGGAGCCAGGCCGTGCACAGGTGCGCATCAAGGTGGAAGCCTGCGGGGTCTGCCACAGCGATGTGATGGTCAAGGATGGGCTTTGGCCGGGCCTGCCATATCCTCGTATTCCGGGTCACGAGATCGCGGGCCGCGTCGATACGGTCGGGCCGGATGTCGTCAACTGGAAGCCCGGCCAGCGGGTCGGGGTGGGCTGGCACGGCGGCCATTGCTTTACATGCGATCCCTGCCGTCGTGGGGATTTCATCCTGTGCCAGTTCGAAAAGATTACCGCCCTCAGCTTCGACGGTGGCTATGCCGAATACATGATCGCCCCCGCCGAAGCCGTGGCCGCCATCCCCGAGAATCTGCCCGCCGCCGAGGCCGCTCCGCTCCTGTGCGCCGGCATCACCGTGTACAACGCCCTGCGCAATGCCAATGCGAGAGCGGGGGATCTCGTCGCCGTCCAAGGCATCGGAGGACTGGGCCACCTGGGAGTTCAATACGCCCGCCAGATGGGCTTCCATACCATCGCCATCGGCCGGGGTGGCGACAAGGACTCTCTCGCCAAGAAGCTGGGCGCTCACGAATACATCGACACCGGCGTGAATGCCGCACCGGAAGCTCTGCAGTCGCTGGGCGGCGCGCGCGTGATCCTCGCCACCGCCCCGGACGCCAAAGCCACTTCGGCCCTCGCCGACGGACTGGCCCCGGGCGGCAAGCTGGTGGTGATAGGGGTCGCGCCGGAGCCGCTGTCGATCAGCCCATTGCAGATCGTCTTGTCGCGGCGATCGATCCAGGGTTGGCCGTCCGGCACCGCCAAGGATTCGGAGGATGCGCTGCGGTTCAGCGCGCTGTCGGGAGTCCGTCCCATGATCGAGCGCTACCCGCTCGACAAGGCCGCCGAAGCCTACGATCAGATGCTCAGCGGGAGAGCGCGCTTTCGCGTGGTGCTGACC
>JBOHSC010000409.1:0-1785 GCA_050733115.1 Gemmatimonadales bacterium | reverse complement strand
CAGAGATGGGAACCGATGAAGCCGGCGCCGCCCGTGACCAGGATTTTCATTAGAACTCTCAGTTGGGCAGGTGTCGTGCCACCTTGGACCCCGCGCCAGCCGAATGGAGCGCAACGGTCAATCCATTGACGTGTAATGAGTTACGCGCTACGTAGCACAGGATGCGGAGCCACGTGACGCCGTCCCTGTGGGGGCGGCGCCGCCATGATTGCCGCGAAAGTCAGCGCTGCGGTTTGGGCGCCTGAGCCGCCGAGTCGGGGGGAGGCTCCTCGGCGTCGTCCACCCGGCCCCCGACCCGGTCGACCAGGGTAAGGGTGCCGAGGCCGCGCTGATCGACACCCAGCCCTGCCTTGGTGACGCCCTTGCGGTCGGCAAAGAGCATCGTGACGGCGCCGCTGGAGGTGAGGCCGAAGACGGCGCGCTGCTTGCCCGCTTCGTCGGCCAGGACCAGCGTTGTACTCTGGTCGGGAAGCACGCCAAGCACAAGTCGCGGCTGGTTGGCGCCGTCCACCAGCGAGATCCCCGACGACCCGTCGTCGAACACGCGGAGCCTGAGCCGTGGGCGCCCGCTGGAGTCGCTGAGGAGTACCTGTGACGCGCCGTCCTGACTCATGCCGATGACGCCCCGGGGTTTCCCGGAAGCGTCACGGATGACGAACCGCCGGGCCTGAACCTCGTCGGGAGTGAATATGCCCATTCCCCGTGGCCAACCGACGAAGATCAACGCCGCCATGAGTCCCACCAGCACAGCGCCGCTCGCCATCAGCACGATGCCGAAACGACGCACCCGGGCACTCTCCCGCTCCGCCTCCTCGAGGCGCTGGAGCAGGCCGTCTACGGCATCGGGCGTGCTCATGCGGATGGCGTCGGGGCGGGAGGCGCCGTGGGGAAGTCGAGGAAGTACGACTCACCGGCCAGGCGCACCAGATCGGGCGTCAGCCGGGGCTCGACCTCCATGTAGTTGGCAATGTCGCACAGGTGGTCGATCAGGTCGCGCGGATGGCAGCCGCGTGGCGCGATCGAATAGTGCTCGTAGAAGTCCTTCCAGATCTGGCCCACGGCGCGGACCATGTAGGGAATGCCGTTCTGCTCGCAATACCGCTGGAAGATCCGCTCGTACTGCTCCCGCGTGGGGCTCTCAACCCGGATCTTGTAGTGGATGCGGCGGAGGAACGCTTCCTCGACCAGCGTGGTGGGCGGGATGTTCGTCGCGAAGATGAGCAGACAGTCGAACGGCACCGGAAACTTGCCGCCGGTGTGAAGCGTGAGATAGTCGACCTTCTTCTCCAGCGGCACGATCCACCGGTTGAGCAGATCGCGGGGCGGCACCCGCTGACGCCCGAAGTCGTCGACGATGAGCACGCCACCGTTGGCCTTCATCTGGAACGGCGCCTGATAGAGCTTGGTTGATGGGTCGTACTGGAGATCGAGCTGATTGAGACTCAGCTCGCCGCCGGTGAGCACCACCGGGCGCTGCACCAGAACGTAGCGCCGGTCGTGCGAGGGCGCCGCGCCAAGCCACGACTTCTTGCCGGTATCGGCGTCATCGAGCAGCACAGGGCGATGGTAGACGGGGTCGAAGAGAACCAGAATCTCGCCGTTCACCTCAACCGCATACGGAATGAACTGAGACCCGCCCAGCATGCCCGCGATCGTCTCGGCGATCGCGGTCTTTCCGTTGCCGGAGTCGCCGTAGAGAAAGAGCGACTTGGCGGAGTTGATGGCGGGGCCGACCATGTCGACGGTGGAGTTGTCGAGCACCAGCCAGCCGAGGCCGACGTGGAC
>JBOHSC010000408.1:0-3779 GCA_050733115.1 Gemmatimonadales bacterium | reverse complement strand
GCGTCACTCCGCCTGGCCGCGCCGCTGATGTTCCTGCTTGCGCTCTACCCGGCCATCGCGAATGTCAGTGCCGCCAGTCGCAAGCACGGTCCGGACGCCCACCTGGCCGCCGATTTTGCCTACGATTTGCTCAACTCGATGCCACCGTACGGGATCCTCTTCACCTACGGCGACAACGACACCTTTCCGCTCTGGTGGGCGCAGGAGGTGGCCGGGATCAGGCGCGACGTGACCGTCGTGTGCCTCGCGCTCGCGAACACCGACTGGTACATGCGGCAGCTTCGCGACAATCCCACGCGGGCTGTCGACCCCGACTCGCTGCCGCCGGTCTGGCGAGGCCGGGTGCCGGCACGACCCGATTGGCCGCTCCACTCAATGACCGACTCGATGGTCGGCTCCGCGATGGGGGGATATGTGGTCCGGGCGGAGCAGACGGTGCCCCTCGGCCCGATCACGCGCACGCTGCACGCCGGGTCGTTTCTCTATCCGAGCGACATTCTGGTGATGAGCATCGTGCGGCAGAATCTCGGCCGGCGGCCAGTCGTCTGGGCAGCCACCACTGGGAAGGCGTTCGGGGGCTTGAGCGACTACGTCGTGCAGCGCGGGATGGGATTCGAGGTGCTCACCTCCCGGCCCGACACCACCTCCCCCGATCTCGACCTTCGCCGCCTGGCCGGTGTGCCGCTCGATGTGCCGACGACGGAGCGGCTGGTCTGGGAGACGTATCGGTATGGCGGTCTCCTGGAGCGCGAGGAAGGGCCCCTCGAGAGCACCAGTTCACTGGCGGGGTCGAGCCTGGCTACGCCACTGGTGCAGCTCGTCTACGTCTATGCCGGCCGCGAGGATCGGACCCGGATGGAACGGGCGCTCGACCGGGCCGCCCGTCTCTCGCCGAACCCCGATCTCCGGAGCGCGCTCAGGCTCCTGATCCTCGACGCGGCCGACAGCGCCGATTCGAGATAGTGGCCAGGTGGGGCATCGCGGTAATGTCCGGTTTTGACTTGGTACAAAGGCCCGGTGGAGGAGCGGCATCAGGGACATTATCGGCCTGGATGGACCCGGAAGGAGCTCGCATCGAATAGAGCAAGAAAGGCCGAGGTGCCAGGTCGCGGGGTCCGACCTGGCACCTTCTCGTGCTGAACCCACCAAAGGGCGTTCTCGGGGCTACTTCGACACGCCGACGAAAAGGGCACCTGTCAACTTGCCATCCTCACTCGTAAGCGGCGCATAGTCGGCCTGATACTCCCGGCCAAAGATGGTCGCGTCGCCAGTGTAGGAGTGCTTGTCCATCAAGGCCTTATACGCGGGCGTGTCATGGGCGAGCTTCGTGTTGACGGCCGATTTGCCTTCTTTCGTGAGTAGCGTGGTTTGGGTGCGAACAAAATCCTGGCCGTCGTATGAGAAGATCGACGCATCGATCTTCCCTTTCGTCTCCGCCGGGGCACCGCGAGTCTCGGCGACAGCCAGCAACGCGCCCGATAACGCCAAGCCTACAGCCAAAACGATTCCCCTGCTCACCCGAGCCGAAATCCACTGATGTACACGCATAGATTTGCCTCCCTGTTGAGGAAACTTGCGGATACACATATGGCGGTCATCTCGACGCGGTGGAGGATACCGCCCCCGATCACGCGCGAGGGCTGCCCAGAATCGTTGGGGCGCTACCAGGCGCAAGTATACTTGCGGGACCCGAGGGCACCAGAGCCAACACCCCGGGCGAATAGATCAGAAGGGCCAGGACCCCCATACCCCTGCAAACCTGTTACAGTCAAACCCGGACGCTACCGGACATCGCCGGTCCCCTGCAACAAGCATCCAGATCCAGGTAAATTAGAAGGCTATGGACTTCCCGGTCCTCCCCGGCCGCCTCGCCAAGGTCCACGACGTCGTGGCCGAGCACCAGGCGCTCGCGGGGTGGACACATGACGTGCGAATCGTAGCCGTCACCAAGACCCACCCCCCCTCGGCCGTGCTGGCTGCTGTCGAGGCGGGTCTGACTGACGTTGGCGAGAATCGCGTTCAGGAGGCCCTGGATAAGCAGGAGTCGCTTGGCAGTGTGCCGGTGGCCTGGCACCTGATCGGGACGCTTCAGCGCAACAAGGCCCGCCATTCCGTCGGTCGGTTTGCGTTGATCCACTCCGTGGATCGCCTCGACCTCGCCGCCGAGCTGGACCGGCGCGTGGCACGCGGCACGCGGCAGGCTATTCTGGTGCAGGTGAATTGCTCGGGGGAACCGCAGAAGGGCGGTGTCGACCCTCACGGACTCGGTGGCCTGCTCGACGCGCTGGCCGAGCTGCCGAGCCTCGACGTTCGCGGATTGATGACGATGAGCGCTCTCACGGACGACTCCGGGGAACAACGCCGGGCCTTCCGACTGTTACGGGAACTGCGCGATGGGGCGGAGCGAGCCGGCCACCACCTTCGGGAACTTTCGATGGGGATGTCCGGTGATTACGCGGTCGCAGTCGAGGAGGGAGCGACGATGATCAGATTGGGAACGGTGCTTTTCGGGGAACGGACCGGGGCATGACGGGAACGGTGGCGCTCTTCGACCGGGTACAGACGGCGGCCGATGCGATCCGGGGCCGAAGCGCACTCGAACCCCAGGTGGCGATCATCCTCGGCACCGGACTCGGCGGGGTGGCCCGGGAAATCGATGTCGAGGCCGAGGTGCCGTACGAGCGGATTCCCGGGTTCCCGCTTTCCACGGTCGAGACTCACGCCGGCAAGCTGCTGCTGGGCCGGCTCGGACGTCGGCCGGTCGTGGCCATGCAGGGCCGGTTTCATCGATACGAAGGATACGATCTCCAGCAGGTGACGTTTCCCGTGCGGGTAATGCACGCCCTCGGTGCCCGCACGCTGATCGTGTCGAACGCCTGCGGCGGAATGAATCCGCTGTGGGGGCCCGGCGATCTCGTGCTGCTGAGCGATCACATCAACCTGCTGGGCGACAACCCGCTGGTGGGCGCCAACGACGAGCGGTTCGGTCCCCGCTTTCCCGACATGTCGGCGCCGTATGATCCGGGGCTTCGCGCCCTCGCGCGCAAGGTGGCGCTCGATCTTGGCATCGTGCTTCGCGAAGGGGTGTACATCGCGGTCGCGGGGCCAAACCTGGAGACCCGCGCGGAGTATCGAATGCTCCGGTTGATGGGCGCCGACGTCGTGGGAATGTCCACCGTGCCGGAGGTGATCGTCGCGGGCCATCAGGGCATGCGGACGATCGGCATTTCGATCATCACCGACCAGTGCCTGCCCGACGCCCTCGAGCCGGCCGACATCACGCGAATCATCGCGACCGCGGGGCGCGCCGAGCCGCAACTTACCCGTCTCATCACAACGCTGGTGGAGCGATTGGACTGATGACGTACCCCGCCTGGCCCGAAGGAAGCGCCGACCAGCTCGAGCAGATGCAGCTCGAGACATGGAAGGCCGAGGGCCTGTTCCGCCGTACGCTCGAGGCGGGACAGGGCGGGGAGCCCTACGTCTTCTTCGAGGGTCCGCCCACCGCAAACGGGCGCCCGGGCATCCACCACGTCTTCGCGCGCACCATCAAGGACCTGATCTGCCGGTTCCACGCCATGCAGGGGCAGTCGGTCACCCGCATCGCCGGGTGGGACACCCACGGCCTGCCGGTCGAGATCGAGGTTGAAAAGGAGCTCAAGCTCAACGGCAAGAAGGAAATCGAGCGCTTCGGCGTGGCCGAGTTCAACGCGCGCGCGCGGAAAAGCGTCTTCAAGTATCAGTCGGTGTGGGAGGATCTCTCCGACCGCATCGGTTAC
>JBOHSC010000407.1:0-8447 GCA_050733115.1 Gemmatimonadales bacterium | reverse complement strand
GGGAGCCGGCCAAGTGGGTGGCCCGGCTCCGGGCGCGGAAGACCGACACGCACCGGCTCCTGCTGCGGACCAACATGGCCGCCGGCCACGGCGGCGCGTCGGGGCGGTGGGATTTCCTGAGAGAGGTGGCGTTCAAGTACGCGTTCGTGCTGGACGTGCTGGGAGTGTAAGGGGGCCGCGACCCGGTCCCTGGACCTCCGCGAGCCCGGACTCGAGGCGCCGGCAGCTATTTCCTGTAGAACCCCCTCGCAATCCGTTCCGTCAGCGCCGCTGTCGCCGAGACAGCCGTGCGCAGCACAGCCGCTGCCGGGGCGCGGAGTGAGCCGTCCTTCTGTCGCGGCGCGCTCACGAGCGATCGGATGATCTCTTCGGTGAGCCGCCCGGTGTTCTCCCAGTCGAACTGCGGGCCCCGCACCAGACCCTTCGCGATCAGCTCGGCACGGAGCGCCCGGTCGTCGAGCACGCGGCACAGTCCCGCGGCGATCGCCGCAGGATCGGCGGGATCGACCAGCACCGCGGCGCCGCCTGCCACTTCGGGCGCCGCGTGGCGGCCGCTCGATGTCACCACCGGACACCCGCACGCCATTGCTTCCACGATGGGAATTCCAAACCCCTCGTACCACGACGGCAGCGCGAGGCACTCTGCCGCGGAGTAGAGCGCGGCGAGGTCCTCGTCGGCGACGTACCCCACGTACTTCACCCTTTCCTCCAGCCCCAGCTCCCGGATCGGGGCCAGCTCCTTCTCGAAGCTCCAGCGCTTGAATCCCGCCAGAACCAGGTCCACCTCGTGGGTGGCCGCGACGCGGGCGAAGGCGCGGATGAGGTTGCCGATGTTCTTGAGGGGGGTGATCCCGCCGAGGAAGAGGATGTATGGGCTCGTGAGACCGAGCTTGGCCCGGAGGGCGCCCTTCGCCGCCTCGGGCGCCGGACGCAGATAACGGTCGACGCCGTGCGGGACAATGAAGATGCGTTTCGGATCGGCCCCCATCATCTCGCAATCTTGCTTGCCCACCTGCGTGTGGGTGATGAGCGCGGTGGCGCTCCGGCAGAAGGCGGGAACGCTGATCCGATTGTAAAGGCGGTTGTGCCAGGGGAACACCCGCGCCATGGCGAGCTGCTCGCGTCCCGGGATGACGATCAGCGTCGGAACCTTGCTGAGCAACGGGACCGAGAACTTCGTGTTGAAGAGAAGAGCAAGCCCTTCCCGCTCCGCGTATCGCGGCACCATGACCTGGTCCCACCGGAGCCGCACCGAGTCGGGGAGGACGACGTGGGTGGCGGGAAGATCGACGAAAGCCTCGCGCTGCGAGTCGTCGCTGTAGAGCAGGTGGTAATCGATCCCGTCGGGGTGGGTGAGCAGGTATCGCATTACCCGCTTGGTGAACACGGCGATGCCGCCGGGCGTGGTGATGTGCCGGAGCATCACGCCGACCTTCGGATTATCAGGCATCGTCATGGGAGGCTGAGGTGGCCTCGGTGTCTCTGACTACCACAGCGGCGACCGGGGCCAGCGCTTCGCGAGGAACTCGTCAACACCGAGCGTGCGGCCGGCGGCGCCGATGAGCAGAGCCAGGGAGATCGCCACGTAGGCCGCGTCGTTGCTCGACGGCGTCCAGGGCCACGCCCCCTTCGCGAACATGTAGTTCACCAGCATCAGGAGCGCCGCCGCCGCCGTGAACCGGGTCGCGAAGCCGAGGACCAGCGCGAGGCCTATCATCACCTCACCCCATGACACCAGGGCAGCGAATACTCCCGCGTGCGGCAGCACGACTGAGCTGACGAACTCCTGATAGAACGCATGCCCCTTCTCGAGGGCCACGTTCTGGAGAAAGCCGATCAGCTTTGGGGGGTAGTCTTCGCGAACCTTGGGAACGCCGGCGACGAGAAGCACGACGCCGAGCTGCAGGCGGAGCAGCACCAGGGCGCCTCGGGCGAGAACGCCCTGCAACACTTCTGCCGGCAGATTCATCACCCAAAGCTATCGACGTCCGGCTCCCGCTGCAGGGGGAAGCACCGCGAGCCCGAGGCCGAGGCTCCAGATCCGATACCTGGATCCGTCATCGTAGAACTGGTGGCGGGTGACGTCTATCCGGAGCGCGGCCCGGTTCTCCAACCTGACCAGCGCGCCGACGCCGGCCTGGAGCCCCGGGACGAGCGCCAGTTCGTGGAATCCGACATCAACCATGCTGCTCGCGCCTCCCTTGACGAAGAGTACGACCGGTCCGACGGCCACCGCCTGCATCAACCCGACATCGATGCCGAGAATGGCGACACCTAGTGGAAGCGTCGCGGGAAACAGCCGAACCGCGAGATCCTCGGCCGGCCCGGCGTTGGTCAGGCGCGATCGCCGGTAGCCGAACGCAACCGGGCCCTCCGTGAGACTTCCGAATCTGTCGAACGATGCACCGGACACCGGCCCCTTCCCGAACGAGCCCTGGGCCGCGAGTGATCCGGCGGGAGTGACTGCGGCTCCCACGATCACGAGCAGCGGAACGACAGCAAGAGCGAGGCCGATGGGGGCCATGACAACCTCCGAATTGCCCGGGAAAGTGACCCGCCGCTCGGCCATTGCCGGGCTCTCCGGCGGGTCTTACGTTCGTCACACTGCCGCACCGGTGTTGCCTTGGCGTTTCCCACGCGTGACTCCGGCTGTGGCCCGGCCCCCCCAGGAAACGATGATCCGGTTCCACACCCTCGGCGTGGTGGACCTCCGCGGCCCCGACGGCGCGGAGCTTGGCGCTGTGCTGAGACAGCCCAAGCGCCTGGGCCTGCTCGCCTACCTGGCGCTTGCCTCACCTCGCCGATTCCACCGGCGCGATTCGCTGCTCGCCCTCTTCTGGCCTGAGCTGGACGAGGAGCACGCACGGGGCGCGCTCCGGCGCGCGCTGTACTTTCTCCGTGTCGAACTGGGTGCGGACGTGGTGACGGGGAGGGGCGAGGACGAGGTCGGGGTATCCGAGGAATTGCTCTGGTGCGACGTCCCGGCGCTCGACCGCGCGCTGGCCAGCGGGGATTTCGAGTCGGCCCTGGCGCTTTACCGCGGCCCGCTCCTCGAGGGCCTGCACGTGACTGGGTCGGCCCCCGACTTCCAGGAGTGGCTCGACCGCGAGCGAAGCCGGATTCGCGAGCGGGCGGGTGGTGCGGCGCGGTCGCTTACCACCCGCGCGGAGACCGAGGGACGCCTGGCCGATGCGGCGGCGTGGGCCAGGCGCGCGCTCGAGCTCGAGCCCGACGACGAGTCCGCGCTCCGCCGGGTGCTCGGCCTCCTCGATCGGATCGGCGATCGCTCGGGGGCGCTGCGCACCTACGATGAGTTCGCCCGGCGGATGGCGCAGGAATTCGAGCTCGAGCCGTCCGCGGAAACGCGGGTCCTGGTGGACCACGTTCGTTCCCGGGCCGAGACGCCCACTCCGAGCCACGCCGGCGCCATCGCCGCGCCTCACTCCGTCCCGTCGTCCGCTGCCACCATCGCCGTCCTCCCCTTCTCGATCCGCGGCGACCCGAAGTTCGCCTACCTCCGCGAAGGGATGGTGGAGCTCCTCGCCACCAAGCTCGACGGTGCCGGGGCCATCCGCACGGTGGATCCCCGCGCGGTCCTGCGCGCACCGGTCTCCGAGGGGTGGGCCGTGGCGGAGCACCTCTGTGCCGGTCGCTACCTCGTGGGAACCATCATCGAGTCAGGGGGAAGGCTCAGGGCCAGCGCCACGCTGCTCCATGCATCCGACGACACCACGATCGCGAGTGTCGCCGCCTCGGCGGACAACGAGTCGGAGCTCTTCGAGCTGGTGGACGAGCTGGCCCTGCAACTGCTCGCGGCGCAGGGAGTGTCCCGCGGAACCCGTCTCACGCGCCTCGCCGCGCTCACGACGGGATCGCTCGACGCCCTGAAGGCCTACCTCCGCGGTGAGGTGGAGCTCCGGGCAGGCCGCTACTTCGACGCGATGGAGGGGTTTCAGGAGGCGGTGGACGCCGACCCGTCGTTTGCCCTCGCCTACTATCGCCTTGCCGCCGCGGCCGCAGGCTGCGCGCTACCTGATCTCGCGCGGGAAGTCTCCGACCGCGGCTTCGAGCACCGCCGGCGGTTGTCATCGCACGACCAGCTCGTCTTTGCCGCGCAGCGCGCCTGGCTGCACGGGATGGTCGGCGACGCCGAGTCTCTGTACAACACGATCACCGGCATCTACCCCGACGACGTCGAGGCGTGGTTCCATCTTGGCGACCTGCTGTTTCATTCCAATCCCCTGCGCGGACGGAGTGCCGCCGAGGCGCGGGAGCCGTTCGAGCGAGTCACTCGGCTGGAGCCCGACCACATCGGCGCGATGGTGCATCTCGTCCGCATCTCCGCCATCGAGGGACGTCCGGCGGAGACGCTCGACCTCATCGACCGAATCCTTCGCCTGAGTCCCGACGGCGATCAGGCGCTGGCGATGCGTGCGCTGCACGCGTACACGCGGCGAGATCCCGTGGCCATGGCGCAGGTGTCGGAGGAGCTCCAGCGGGCCCGCGCCATCACGGTGGCGATCGCTTTCTCGGACGTGGCGCTGTACTCGGGGAACCTCGAGGGAGCGGAGCGGCTCGCCCGCGGCTTCATCCAGGCCGCGCGCTCCCCCGAGATGCGAGCCCTCTGCCATATCCTCGTCGCCTGCCTCACACTGGCCGGCGGCCGGGTCGAGGAGGCAAAGGCGGAGCTGGCGCTGGCGGAGGGACTCGATTCGACGTGGGGTCTCGAGATGCGGGCGCTCTTCGCCACGCTTCCCTTTCTCTCGCCGGCGGAGAGCGAGATCCGGGACATTCGCGACGCGCTCGAGCGATGGGACCCTGCGTCGCTCTCTCCGAGCAGCTTTGCCATCTTCGCCATGCACAACGATCTCCATCCCGGCATCAGGGCGTGGTTGCTGGGTCTGCTCGAGCTGAGGCTGGGAGATGCGGCGCGCGCGGCGCAGTGGGCGGAAAGACTGGCGGGTCTGGATGAGGCAGGTGGGAGATCGTTACGGAACATGCTGGCTGAGCTGCGGGCGGCCATCGCGCGGGCAGAGGGTAGGCCCGGCGAGGCCCTCGCACTGCTCGAGGCGGAGCGGCCGGAGCTCTGGTTTCAGCTCACCGTGGCATCGCCTTTCTTCACTCTCGCCTCCTCGCGATACCTTCGGGCCGAGCTGCTGCGAGAGCTGGGCCGCACTCGCGAGGCGGAGGGATGGCATGGGGCGCTGGCCCAGCGGTCGCCGTACGAGCTGATCTACGCGCCGGCCATCGGCCGGAGCCGATAGTCCTATCCGTTCACCGTCTTCATCCCCGCCTCGTGGTATCTCTCTCCCGCAGCCACGCCCTTGGGGGCGATCTCATCGATTTCCCCGAGGTCGTCGGGCGTGAGCTCGACGTCGAGGGCCGTGACATTCTCCTTGAGATATTTCGTTCGCTTGGTGCCGAAGATCGGGACGATATCCTTTCCCTGCGCGAGCACCCACGCGAGAGCGAGCTGGGACGGCGTGCAGCGCTTCCGGCCGGCCAGCTCCTCGACCCGGCCGACCAGATCGAGATTCTTGTTGAAGTTCTCCCCCTGAAAGCGCGGCGAGTTGCGGCGGTAGTCGCCTTCGGGAAGATCGTCGATCGAGTGGAAGCGGCCGGTCAGGAAGCCGCGGCCGAGAGGACTGTAGGCGACGAACCCGATGCCCAGCTTGCGGCACGTCGGCAGCACCTCGTCCTCCGGGTCGCGGGTCCAGAGTGAGTACTCGGTCTGCAGCGCGGAGATGGGGAACTCGGCCATGGCGCGGCGAATCGTGGGAGGCGATGCCTCGGAGAGACCGAGGTACCTGACCTTCCCTTCGCGCGCCAGGTCGGCCATCGTGCCGACTGTCTCCTCGATCGGGACGGTCCGATCCACCCGATGCTGGTAGTAGAGGTCGATGTGCTCCACCCCGAGCCGCTTGAGTGAGGCGTCGCAGGCGTGCCGCACGTAGTCGGGGCGGCCGTTGACGCCGAGATAGCTGCCATCTTCGGCGCGCTCGTTGCCGAACTTGGTGGCGACGATCACTTCATCGCGCCGGCCCTTGATTGCCCGGCCGACGAGACGCTCGTTGGTGAAGGGGCCGTACATATCGGCGGTGTCGAGGAAGTCGATGCCGCGGTCGAGGGCGAGGTGGATCGTCGCGATCGATTCCTCGTCGTCCCGGCCCGAGTAGAAGTCCGACATGCCCATGCAGCCGAGCCCGAGGGCGGAGACGCTGAGCCCCTGCCGGCCGAGGGTTCTGTGTTCGAGTTTGTACATCGTTACCTCCACGGTGAAACTGTGAGATATGCGGATGCGCGACTAATTTCAACTCCACGACAACCAAGGCCCTCATGAGCTCCGATCGCCCCTTCCGCCGGCTTTGCGTCTTCTGCGGCACCAACACCGGCGCGCGCCCCGAATACGGCACTGCCGCCCGCCAACTCGGCGAGCTCCTGGCCGCCGAAGGCATCGAGCTCGTGTACGGCGGCGCCAGCGTCGGCATCATGGGCGAGCTGGCCGACGCCGTCCAGGAGAACGGCGGCCACGTCACCGGCATCATCCCCCAGCAGCTCGTCAAGAAGGAAGAGGCCCACCGCGGCATTCCCGACCTCATCGTCGTCGGCTCGATGCACCAGCGGAAGTCCCAGATGGCCGACCTCTCCGACGGCTTTGTGGCCCTCCCCGGCGGGATCGGTACGCTCGAGGGATTTTTCGAGCTCCTCACCTGGGGCCAGCTCGGCATCCACTCCAAGCCGTCGGGTATCCTGAACGTCGCGGGGTATTTCGACAGCCTGATCGCATTCCTCGACCACGCCGTCGACGACGGTTTTCTCACGCAGCGGCACCGCGACGCGATCATGGTCGAGTCCGATCCCCGCACGCTGCTCGAACGGCTGCGCGCCTACGCGTCGTCAGGCGAAGAGCGTCTGATGGGAAGGACCAACCGGTAGGAGCTACATCTTCGGCTTGGGGAAGGTCCCGGCGAGGGAGATCGACCGGGACCTTGGGGTTGGCTATTCGGAGTCGGAGAGCTTCTGCGAGGCGCTGGGAGCGTCCTGCACCCACACGGCCTTGATGTTCACGAATTCCCGGATGCCCAGGACCGACAGCTCGCGCCCGTAGCCCGACTGCTTGACGCCGCCGAAGGGAAGGCGTGGGTCGGACGCGACCATCGCGTTGATGAACGTCATGCCGGCCTCGAGCTCGCTGATGAATCGTGAGCGCTCGCCGGCATCGTTGGTCCACGCGCTCGAGCCGAGCCCGAACGGCGAATCGTTGGCGATGCGGATGGCGTCGTCGACATCGCGGGCGCGGAAGATGGTGGCCACCGGCCCGAACACCTCGTCGTGATACGCCGGCGAATCGGGGCTGACGTTCACCAGCACCGTCGGCGCGTAGTAGTACCCGGGCCCGTCGAGCCGCTTGCCGCCGGTGAGCACCCGGGCGCCTTCCTTGACCGACCGCTCGACCTGGGCCGCGATCGTCTCGACCTGATTCTCGTTGGCCAGCGGCCCCACGTCGGTGGCGGGATCCATCGGGTCGCCCACGCGGAGCGCCTCGAACCCTGCCACGAAGCGGCGCTCGAACTCATCGGCAATCGATTCCGCCACGATGAATCGCTTGGCCGCGATGCACGACTGGCCGTTGTTGATGGTGCGCGCTTTGACAGCGGTGCGCACGGCGGCGTCGAGGTCGGCGCTCGGCATGATGATGAACGGATCGCTCCCCCCCAGCTCGAGCACCGACTTCTTGATGACCTTCCCCGCCTCGCTCGCCACCGCCGACCCGGCGCCGGTGCTGCCGGTGAGCGTCACTGCCGCCACGCGGGGGTCGTCGATGACGTCGCGCACGTGCGAGGTCTCGATGAGCAGTGTCTGGAAGCAGCCCTCGGGAAAGCCGGCGCGGCGGAAGATGCCCTCGATGGCAAGTGCGCACTGGGGGACGTTGGAGGCGTGCTTGAGCAGTCCCACGTTGCCTGCCATGAGCGACGGAGCGGCAAAGCGGAACACCTGCCAGAAGGGGAAGTTCCACGGCATCACGGCGAGCACCGGACCGATCGGCAAATAGGTGATGAAGGTGCGCGACGCGTTCGTCTGCACTTCTTCATCGGCCAGGAAACGCTCCGCATTCTCGGCGTAGTAGCGGCATCCCCAGGCGCATTTGGCTGCCTCTTCCACGGCCGACTTGATGGTCTTGCCCATTTCGGTGACCATCAGCCGCCCGAACTCTTCCTTTTCGCCATCGAGAATATCGGCGGCCTTGAGCATCATTCGCTTGCGGTCGGCCATCGGCGTGCGGCGATAGCGGCGGTATGTATCGGCGGCGAGCTGGAGCTTGGCTTCGAGCTCCTGCGGTGTGAGCGGCTTGAAGGTGCGAAGCGTTTTGCCGGTGGCAGGGTTGACGGTCGCGATGCTGCCGGCAGCGGGTGCAATGGTCGCGGTGCTCATGGCATCCAATCTAA
>JBOHSC010000406.1:0-2146 GCA_050733115.1 Gemmatimonadales bacterium | reverse complement strand
CCGCCGACGTCGCGCGGCTCATCGAGAGGGCCGAGGCCGAGGTCATGCGCCGCTTCGGCGTGCGCCTGGAGCCGGAGGTCGAGCTCGTCGGATTGTGGCCTTGAGGATCGCTGTCGTGCGCGGTGGGCGGTCGGCCGAGCGCGAGGTCTCGCTGCGTTCGGGCGCGCAGGTCGAGAAGGCGTTGACCGGTCGCGGACACGACGTGACCGGGATCGACCTCGACCGCAACTCGTGGGACGTGCTGCGCGACGGCGATTTCGAGTGCGTCTTCAACGCGCTGCACGGCCGCTTCGGCGAGGACGGGACCGTGCAGGGGATGCTCGAGCTGCTCGGGCTTGCATATACAGGATCCGGAGTGCTCGCCTCTGCGCTCTGCATGGACAAGGCGCGCGCCAACACGGTCCTTGCCGGCGCAGGGCTACACGTGCCGGAGTTCGAGGAGCTCGAGATCAAGGAAGGCGTGAGCGCCGCGACCGTCGATCGTCTGGTGGGCACGTTCGGCCTTCCGCTCGTGATCAAGCCGGTGCGGGAGGGCTCGACCATCGGGCTCACGATCGCGCCCGACACCGACGGGGCCGCCAGCGGCCTGGTCCTCGCGGCCCGCTATGACCGCCGCGTGCTGGTGCAGAGATTCCAGGCCGGCACAGAGATCACGGTCGGGGTGCTCGCCACCCCCGAGGTCGAGGTCCTTCCGACCCTGGAGATCGTGAGCGAGAACCCCGTCTACGACTACGACGCGAAGTACACCGCCGGCAAGTCGCACCACATCATTCCCGCGCGCATCCCCGACCGCGCCCGAGAGGCTTCTTCGGAGGCCGCGGGTCGCGCCTTCACCGTGCTCGGCTGCTCCGGCATGGGACGCGTCGACATCATCGTCGACGGCTCGGGGACGCCGTGGCTGCTCGAGGTCAACACCGTCCCCGGTCTCACCGAGCTTTCGCTGCTGCCGGACGCGGCGCGCGCGGCCGGCATCGAGTTCGCAGACCTGTGCCAGCGCCTCGTCGACCACGCGGTGCAGAGGCACCGGCACCGGGTGGGGCCACCGCTCGAGTGAGGTTCAGAAGGCGTCGCTCGCTCTTCGCGCGTCTGCCTCGCCGCTACAGCGAGGAGGAGGCAGAGCCGCTCAAGGGCCAGGTCTGGACCCGCTCCGAGAAAGCGCTAAGGGAGCCCGACGTGCATTGGCTCCGCAAGGCAGCGGCGGTCACCGTCGCGGTGATCGAGGTGGGGCTGCTCGGATGGCTGTGGTTCGGGCCGGCGATGGCGATCCGCAACGTGCAGGTCTACGGCACGCAGCACCTGACCGCGGCGCAGGTGGCCGCGATCGCCGGACTCGACCAGGGCGCGTCGGTCTTCTCCGTCGACGGAGACAAGGACAGCCGCAAGCTGCTCGGCCAGACCTGGATCAGGCAGGCCTCCGTGCAGCCGGACCTTTCGGGGACGGTCACAGTGACGATCAGCGAGTGGCAGCCGGTCGCCGCTTACCACGCGGGCGCGAGCGCCAACCTCTTCATGCTCTCCAACGAGGCCGTGGTGCTCGGCCCGACGTCATCGACGGTCGGCCTGGTCACCGTGCAGGGGCCGGCGGGCAGTGACCCGAGGGTTGGCGAGCGGCCGCTCGACCCCCAGCTGCTGACGGCGCTTGTCAACATCCAGCGTGGGCTGCCGGGCATGATCGGCCAGCAGGTGGCGAGCTTCATCTTCGATTCGTGCGGCAACCTGACGCTGATTTCAAAGCGCGGCTGGAAAGTTTACTTTGGCCGGGTGCTTACGCCTGAAGAGTTCGAGACCCTCGCCGTGAAGGTGGCGGCGCTGAAGGCGATCGCGGGCCACGGCCACGTCAACTACAACTCGTCCGACCTCATGTACGTGAACGTCATGAATCCCGCCGAGCCCGCGGTCGGGTACCGCTCGGCTCTCCCGGTGCCGCCGTCGCCGTCACCGGGCGCGAAGCCCTCGCCGCTGCCGTCACCATCACCCTCGCCGGCGCCGCTGTGCAAGTAATAGTCATCGCGGTCCTCTTCGCGCTGCTGGGCATCCTGCTCGGCCTTGTCTCGCCGCTGACCATCCCCATCAGCTACGCGCGCTACACGGCGGTGGCCCTGCTGGCCGCCCTCGACTCCATCTTCGGCGCCTTCAAGGCGTATAT
>JBOHSC010000405.1:0-4309 GCA_050733115.1 Gemmatimonadales bacterium | reverse complement strand
GGATTCGCGGAAGGCGGCCGCTCAGGTCGGAGACCGGCCCGTGCCGCCGCCAGAAGAGATCGAACGCCGCGTCGTAGAGCCGCCGGTCCTCCCGGCGTCGTACGAATATCGAACGGCCGGCGGCCCGGACGTCGTCGCGCCGGTCGAAGCCGAGCAGGGCCATGGCGCGGAGGAACGTCGCCGTTTCCCCACTGTCGGCCTCGATGCCGGCGCGCCTGAGCAATCGCGCGAAGCGCAGGACATTGGCGGTGAGGATACCGCCGTCGATGGGGTCTAACGGGATGGACATCGCCGCATCAGTTTAGGACGGCCATGAGACGCTTCGAGTGCTCCGCGATCCTCTTCGATCTCGACGGCGTGCTGGTGGACTCCGCGGCCTTCGTGGAGACACAGTGGCGCCGCTGGGCCAGCGCGCGCGGACTCCGCGCTGAGCCCTTCCTCCGTGTGTGTCATGGCCGCCGCGCCCTCGAGACCATCCGCCTCGCTGCCCCCCACCTCGACGCCGAGGCCGAGGTGCGCGCCTTCGTGCCGCAGGACGCGGGCGAGGAGTCACCCGGGGCGTATGAGGGTGCGTCGAGGCTTCTGCGAGCGCTTCCTGTGGGAAGCTGGGGCATTGCCACCTCCGGCCTTCGTGTGTCGGCAACTGCACGGCTGCGCCTCGCGGGCCTTCCCGTTCCCGAGGTCCTCATCTGCGCGGAGGACGTGACGCGCGGCAAGCCCAGTCCCGAGCCATATCTCGTCGCCGCTGCGGCACTCGGCGTTTCCCCCGAGAGCTGCGTGGTGATCGAGGACGCACCGGCCGGCATCGAGGGCGCCCGTGCCGCGGGAATGACCGTGATCGGCCTCGCCACGACACACTCATCCGATCAGCTTCCGGCCGACGTCTGTGCCCAGACACTCGGTGGCGTGCATGTGGGTCGGGTGGACCGGGATCCGCGGGGAAGGTGGAGGGTGGAGGTCCTCATTGTAGAGGCGTGAAAATCCTCGCGTTGCTCACTTCTCCCCAATCTGCCTCCGCACCGTCTCCAGGTCCTCCCGGTATTTCAGCAGCACGCCGAGCGTCTGCTCCACCTGCGCCGGTTCGAGATGCGCGGCGCCGAGCGCCATGAGCGCTGCCGCCCAGTCGAGCGTCTCGGCGATGCCGGGCACCTTCGTCAGATCCGCCTCCCGCAGCCGCTGCACGAACTCCACCACCTCGCCCGCCAGGGCGTCGGGAACGGCGGGCAGCCGGGCGTGCAGAATCGCGAGCTCGCGCTCCGCCGTCGGATAGTCGATCCAGTGGTACAGACACCGGCGCTTGAGCGCATCGTGAACCTCGCGGGTGCGATTGCTCGTGAGAATCACCCGCGGGGGGCGCGCGGCGCGAATGGTGCCGATCTCGGGAATGCTCACGGCAAAGTCGCTCAGCGTCTCCAGCAGGAATGCCTCGAACTCCTCATCCGCACGGTCTATTTCGTCGATCAGCAATACCGGCGCCTCGGCGGCGACGCTCTGCAGCGCCTGGAGCAACGGCCGCCGGATCAGGAACTCTTCGCTGAAGATGTCTCGCGTCGCGGCCGATTTCGCCTCGCCTCTCGCCTCGAGCAACCTGATCTCGAGCATCTGCCGTGGGTAGTCCCACTCGTACATTGCGGTGCTCACGTCGAGCCCCTCGTAGCACTGAAGCCGGATCAACTCGGCGCCGAGCACGGCGGCGAGGGTGCGGCCAACCTCGGTCTTCCCGACCCCCGCTTCGCCCTCGAGCAGCAGAGGCCGGGCGAGCGCGAGCGAGAGGAAAACGGAGGTGGCGAGGTCGCGGTCGGCCACGTATCCCTGGGAGGCGAACGACGCCTGCACTGCGTCGATGTCGGCCGGTTGTGTCACGTGAGGCTCATTCCGCATCCTCGCCTCATCCGGCGCTGACGCGCCGGGCGAAGTCGGTCCAGAACTCCTCCGTAAGCTTGCGCGCTGTACCCTCGAGCAGACGGGCACCCACACTGGCGACGGTCCCGCTGACCTCGCTCGTGGCCGACCAGTCGAGCCGCACCTTGCCGGGGCCGGCGTCGGCGATCTGGAGCGAAGAGACGACGTCGACCATCGAGCCCGGCGCCTTGCCCCGGGCTCTCATCTTGAGCGATTGCCGCTCCACGATGTCGAACAGCTCGACGTCGAGTTTGAAGCGGACCTTGACCGATCCGACACCGAGACCGGAGATGACCTTGAAGTGCGTGGGGTCGATCGCTTCGACCGTCTCGACGCCGGGCGCCGATGCGCCGACGAAGTCGGGGTCGAGA
Source organism: Gemmatimonadales bacterium (assembly GCA_050733115.1). Classification (GTDB taxonomy): domain Bacteria; phylum Gemmatimonadota; class Gemmatimonadetes; order Gemmatimonadales; family GWC2-71-9; genus CAVVWJ01. Next base: position 2,036 of record JBOHSC010000405.1, on the reverse strand, counting down.
AGCTTCGACCACACGTGCTCCCGGCTGCCGTTGATTTCGGGGGAGCCGGAGAACTCGAGTTTCATGTCGGAGGGTCCTTCAACGAGAGAAGATCGGCGGGCGTGTCGACGTCGGGATTGTCGCCGGCGACGTCGATCACGGTGACGGTCGCGACGCCGGAAGCGAAGAGGGAGCCGAAACCCGAGTCTCCCTCGAGCCGCTCCGCCAGCAGCCATGCGGCGCGGCTGATGAGCACCGGGTGACCTGGCGACCGGCTCGACCCCGCGTAGCGCGGGCGGACCACCTCGCTGGTACAGGTGCGCCACGCTCGAACCAGCGCTTCGATGACCTCGAGCCGGACGAGAGGCTGGTCGCCGAGGAGGAGCAGGGCCGCGTCGACGTCCTGCGGCATTGCAGCCAGCCCTACACGGAGCGAGCTCGAGAGTCCGCGTGCCGGGTCGGGGTTGAGCGCCACCGTCGTCCCCGATGCTCGCGCCAGCGTGGCCACGGCATCGTCACCCGCGGCTGCTACGACGCACGTTTCCGCGAGTACCCCGCGCTGCCGCGCCGCGGCCGCGACGTCAAGGACGTGACCGATGAGGGCGCGCCCGCGAAAGCTGGCCAGCAGTTTGGCGCCACCAAAGCGGTGAGACAATCCGGCAGCCAGCACCAGGCCGCCGACGCGGCCGCGCCGCCCGGCCAACTCTTCCGAGCCTACCTGGCCCGCTCGAGGGCCTTCTCGATCGCCCGGCGGATCACGACGGTAGCCAGGTGCCGGCGGAAGAGTGCCGGCGCGTGGATGTCGCCATTCACTTCGACGCCCTCCACCGAGGCCGCCGCGACCCGGCCGATGACCTCGGGCTCCGCTTTCGTGCCCACGAGCTGGTCGGTGGCGGGGACGAGCCTCGAGATGTCGGCGACGCCGGTGAAGGCGACAACGGCGTGACTCACCGTCTTGCGCGTCCGCGCGATCACCGCGGCGGCGCCGGCGAGGGCGTAGCCGGAGGCCGCCTGATCGATGCTGACGTACGCCGTGCCGGCGCCCCTCGGGAGAGGGGGGAGGGTGATGTCGATGAGCAGCTCGTCTTCGGCCAGCGCCGTGGTGAAGGGACCCTGGAAGAACTCGCGTGCCGCCACTGACCGCCGCCCCTTCTTCGAGCGGAGGTTGAACGTCGCGTCGAGCACCAGCATCACCGCCGGCATATCCGAGTTGGGATCGGCGTGCGCGAGGCTGCCGCCGATCGTGCCGCGATTCCTCACCTGAAGATCGCCGATGTTCTCGGTGCACTCGCCGATGATGGGAAACCGCTCGCGGAGCAGCTCCGAGGCGAGGAGCTCCCGGTACGTCGTCGTGGCGCCGATGCGCGCGCCGCGGCGGTACTCACTCACACCCCGGAGCTCCTCGATCCCGGCGACGTCGAGGAGTCGCGCCGGCTGCGCCAGGCGGAACTTCATCATCGGCAGGAGACTATGCCCGCCGGCGATCACCTTGGCTCCGTCGCCGGCCGCGAGGACGGTGAGGGCATCGCGGAGCGAGGCGGCGCGCACGTAGTCGAAGCTGGCGGGGATCATTTCGCGCCTCCTTTCGCCTGCTGAATCGCGGCCCAGACCCTGGCCGGGGTGAGCGGCTTGTCGATGTGCACGATGCCGAGCGGCGCGAGTGCGTCGGTCACCGCGTTCACGAGGCAGGCGGCGGAGGCGATCGTTCCCGCTTCACCGCAGCCCTTGACGCCGAGGGGATTGACCGGCGACGGGGTGACGGTGTTGTCGGTTTCGATCCGGGGCATCTGGCTCGCCTTGGGAACGGCGTAATCCATCATGGTCCCGGTGATGAGCTGGCCCGCCTCGTCGTAAATGGCGATCTCCTGCAGCCCCTCGCCGATCCCCTGGATCACGCCGCCGTGAATCTGGCCCTGCACGATCATCGGGTTGATGTGGGGTCCGCAGTCGTCCACCGCGATGTAGCGGAGGATCTTCACCTCACCGGTATCGATGTCCACCTCGACGGTGCAGACGTGGCTCCCGAACGGATAGACGAAGTTCGAGGGGTCGAAGAA
>JBOHSC010000404.1:0-2286 GCA_050733115.1 Gemmatimonadales bacterium | reverse complement strand
TTGCACCATCGAGTGCAAGCGCTGTCGAGGGCCGCCGAGGGGTGTATTGCAAGACCGCGATCTGGCGGCGTCCGGCGCCCAGGCAGGGAAAAGCTGCGCAGGCCGGCGGCCGGCGCAGCACCCTGCCGCCGCGAGCGGGGGCGAAAGGTGCCGCTCTCTCTGGCAATCGGTGTAATGCAAGATCCGGCCACCATTTGTGGGATCCCGCACCTCAGCTGGGCTTTGATTCAACTCGGCTCCCTACCACCATATAGATTGGCGCTGCAGGAGTAGTGACAATCTTTGCACGGTTCTTGCCCCCTCCCAGCGCCGTGTTCCCACGCCCGCCTTCCCGAGAGTCAGGAGCTTCGCCCGAATGATCCGTGCGCTCTATCTGCTCTTCGTGCTCTCCGGTGCCGCCGGACTGATCTACGAGTCGATCTGGACCCGGTATCTCGGCCTCTTCGTCGGCCACGACGCGTACGCCCAGATCGTCGTGCTCGTGATCTTTCTCGGGGGAATGTCGGCGGGGGCCATGGCCGTGAGCCGCCGCTCGGAGCGCCTCGCCCAGCCGCTCTACGGCTACGTCGGTGTCGAGTTCGCGGTGGGCGTCATCGGGCTCTTCTTCCACGACATCTTCCAGGCCGTCACCTCCTGGACGTATGCGACCGTCTATCCCGAGCTCGCCGGCTCGTGGCTCCTCCCCGTGGCCAAGTGGGGCATCGCCAGCGCGCTCATTCTGCCGCAGTCGGTGCTGCTGGGAGCCACCTTTCCGCTGATGTCGGCGGGCGTGCTGCGCCTCTCCAGGAAAAACCCGGGGCGCTCGCTGTCGATGCTCTACTTCTCGAACAGCCTCGGTGCGGCGGCCGGCGTGCTGATCGCCGGCTTCTACCTGGTGTCTCTGGCCGGCCTTCCCGGCACCCTGCTCACCGCGGCGATGCTGAACCTCATCGTCGCGGGGGCCACGGTGGGCGTGATCGTCGCGGTGAGGAACTCCGCCATCGATGCCCAAGCAGCGGCCGCTGAGGGAAGCGGCACGACGGCCCGGCCTGCGACCCCCGACCCGCAACCCGCCAGTCACGACCCGCACCTCCAGCGACTGCTGCTCTGGACCAGCCTCGGCACTGCGGTCGCCTCGTTCATCTACGAGATCGACTGGATCCGAATGCTGGCACTCGTGCTCGGCAGCGCCACGCATTCGTTCGAGCTGATGCTCTCCGCCTTCATCCTCGGACTCGCGCTCGGCGCCTTCTGGATCCGTTCTCGCGCCGACCGCTTGGCCGACCCGCTCCGGACGCTGGGTATCGTCCAGTGGACGATGGGCTTTCTTGCCCTGGCCACGCTGCCGCTCTATGTCCAATCGTTCGAGTGGGTGGCGGCGCTTCTCTCGACCTTTGCGCGCAACGACGCGGGCTACACCGGATTCACCATCGCCCGCTACGGGCTGTGCCTTCTGATCATGCTTCCCGCCACCTTCTGCGCGGGAATGACGCTGCCGCTCATCACCCGCACCCTGATCGTGGGCGGGTCGGGTGAACGGGCCATCGGAGCGGTCTACGCCTGGAACACCCTCGGCTCGATCATCGGCGTGGTACTGGGCGGGCTCGTTCTCCTGCCGATGATCGGTCTCAAGGGCCTCCTCATTGCCGGCGCCGTGATCGACATGGCCATTGGAGCAGTGCTGCTGGCCCGGGCGGCCGGGCTTGAAGGAAAAAGATCGCGACTGGTGCCCGCCGCCGTCCTGGCCACCGGGGTCCTGGCCCTGGCCGTCGGCCTTGGCGTGCGGCTCGACCGGAACCTGCTCGCAAGCGGTGTGTACCGTACCGGCACACTGGTACGGCCCGGCGAGCGCGAGATGATCTTCTACCGCGACGGACGGACGGCGACGGTGACCGTCGGGCGTATCAAGGACGATGGCATCCTTTCCCTCGCAACCAACGGGAAGACCGATGCGTCCCTCACCAGAGCGTGGTACCGACCGTGTGACGAGGCTTCTCGCCGTCCACCGCTCCTTGGAGACGCCGCCACGCAGACCTTGCTCCCGTTGATCACCCTCGCGCACATGCCGCGCGCCGCCACGGCTGCAGTGATCGGCCAGGGCTCGGGGATGTCGTCGCATCTCCTGTTGGGCAGTGCCGCGATCAAGGACCTGGTCACGATCGAGATCGAGCCCCAGATGATTGAAGGCTCGAAAATCTTTCTTCCGGCCAATCGCAGGACGTTCGAGGATCCGCGCTCGGAGATCGTCATCGACGACGCCAAGTCGTACTTCGCCTCCGCCCACCGCCGGTTCGACCTGATCATGTC
>JBOHSC010000403.1:0-1504 GCA_050733115.1 Gemmatimonadales bacterium | reverse complement strand
TCCAACTCGCGCGCCACCACCGCGATGGTGCCCAAGGGCGTTCCCAGCTCATGCGCCGCCGCCGTCGCCAGCGCGCATGAACGCCCCTTTGAGCACCGCAGCCTGATCTATCCTCCCCGCGCATCGTGGAAGGCATCCCACCTACGAGCAGCCGGACACAATCGACAGCGAGCGGTTCCCGCCCGTTCTCGGAAGGGCCGAGCGTGAAGGAGGATCCGTTGTATGAGCCAACGGCAACGTCTGCGTGCGGTGCCTGACGGGCAACGCGCCGGTCGGCGCTCCCAAGCCCTCCTACCTGACGGTGGGGACGGGACGTATCGGTTCGGGAACGCGCCGCACGCCATCGACGTGATCTCAAGCGAGCCTGGAGCAAAGACATTCAACGTCCCGAACGGTGAGACTGCGGTGCGGAACTCGAGCTCCCCGACCAAGGCGCGTTGACGCTCTTCGTCGCCTGGTTCCTGTGTCCGCTCGTCCTCGCGGCGCTCGCGATCGGCTGCGGCCTGCTGGTCGAGCGGATCGCCGGCATCACGCCGCCCGGCGTCCTGCTGCCCGCGACCGGGCTCGCGCTGATCATCGTCGTGGCGCAGTTCTTCACGCTCGACGGCGGGCTCGCCCAGGTGATCACGCCGCTCATCGTGGCGCTCGCGGTGGTCGGGTTCGGGCTGTCGCTGCCGCTGATCGACCGCGGCGTCGCCTGGTGGGCGCTTGCCGCGGCGGTAGCCGTCTTCGTCATCTACGCGGCGCCGATCGTGTTTTCCGGGGAGGCGACGTTCGCCGGCTACATCAAGCTGGACGACACCGCCACCTGGATGGCCCTCACCGACCGGGTCATGCAGGACGGCCGGAGCCTCGCCGACCTTCCGCCGTCCACCTACGAGGCCACGCTCGCCTTCAACCTCGGCGCCGGCTACCCCGTCGGCGTTTTCCTGCCCCTCGGCGTGGCTCGGGCGCTGGTCGACCAGGACGTCGCCTGGGTGATCCAGCCCTACATGGCCTTCATGGGCGCCCTGCTGGCGCTCGGGGCCTATTCGATCACCGAGCCGATCGTCAAGTCGCCGCGGCTGCGCGCGCTGGCGGCCTTCCTCGGCGCCCAATCGGCACTGCTCTTCGGCTACTACCTGTGGGGCGGGATCAAGGAGATGGCGGCCGCCGCGCTGGTGATCTCGATCGCCGGGATGGCAGCGTTCGCCATCCGAGAGTGGGACTCACCCCGGCCGCTCGTGCCACTGGCGATCATGAGCTCGGCGCTGATCGCGGTGTTGAGCGGCGGGGGGGCGGTGTGGCTGGCGCCGATCCTCGTCGTCGTGCTGATCCTGTTCGTACGGCTTCTCGGGTGGGCGGTCTCCCTGGTGCGAGCGGGGGTGTTCGCGGCCGCGACGGTGGTCATGTGCCTCCCGGTGATCATCCCCGGCGGGCTCCTGCCGCCCACCTCATCCCCGCTCACGAGCGAGACCGCGCTCGGCAACCTGTACCACCCGCTGAGCGTCCTGCAGCTGTTCGG
>JBOHSC010000402.1:0-3619 GCA_050733115.1 Gemmatimonadales bacterium | reverse complement strand
CTCCTGCCCGCCGGCCACGATGCATTCGGCGTCGCCGGCCTTGATGGCCTGGGACGCGAGCATGACCGCCTTGAGGCCCGAGCCGCACACCTTGTTGATGGTGAGCGCGGGAATGGTGGCGGAGAGTCCGGCCTGGATGAGCGCCTGACGGGCCGGCGCCTGGCCGCTCCCGCCCTGGATCACCTGGCCCATGATCACTTCTTCTACGGCTGCGGGATCGATCCCCGCCCGGGCCACGGCGTCGCGAATGACCATGGCCCCGAGCTGCGGCGCACTGAACGAGGACAGCCCGCCGAGATAGCGGCCGATGGGCGTGCGAACGGCAGACAGGATGACCGGGGTTGTTGCATCACTCACGGGCCCCTCCGGGCGCGGTGGTTTGTGGCGGCATTATAGGTGGGTTGCCCCCGGTTGTCAGGGGGTCAGCGCCCTCGTACGGACCTCGTGAGTGATCCTCGCCAGACACGCCTCCACCGCGATGACCTCCTGCTTTTTCCCAGCCCCGCGCACCCGGAGCGCCAGGCTGTCACTCTCGGCTTCGCGCTGGCCGACGACTGCCATGTACGGAACCTTCCAGACCTCGCCTTCCCGGATCCGATAGTTCAGTGTCTCGGTCCGATCGTCGAGATGGGCCCGGATGCCGGCGGCCTGCAGCCGGTCGGTCAAACGGCGGCCCGCCTCGTTCTGGGCGTTGGAGATCGGGATGACCCGCACCTGCTCCGGCGCCAGCCATACCGGAAACGCCCCGGCGAAGTGCTCGATGAGGATCGCGATGAAGCGCTCGAACGATCCGCTGACGGCCCGATGGATGACCACCGGCCGGTGCTCGGTGTTGTCGTCGCCGACATACGTGAGATTGAACCGCTCCGGGGCCGCGTAGTCGAGCTGGATGGTGCCCAGCTGCCAGCTGCGCCCGATGGAGTCCATCACATCGAAGTCGATCTTGGGCCCGTAGAACGCGCCGTCACCCGCCTTCAGCTCGTAGGCCTTGCCGGTCGCCGCGAGCGCGCCGCGGAGCGCCGTCTCGGCGCGATCCCACATCTCGTCAGTGCCGATGCGGGTCTCGGGGCGCGTCGCGAAATTGAGCCTGGCCTCCAGTCCGAACGTCCGGTAGTAATCGAGGATGAAGTCCATCAGGAACTTCACCTCCTCGGTGATCTGACTTTCGGTGAGGAAGACGTGGCAGTCGTCCTGCGCGAACTGGCGGACCCGGGTGAGTCCCGACAACACTCCCGTCAACTCGTTCCGGTGCAGGACATCGAACGTGACGTAGCGCAGCGGCAGCTCCCGGTACGAGTGCTGCTTCGAGAGATAGAGCAGATAATGCGAGGGACAGTTCATGGGCTTGAGTGAGGCGTCGGCCTCCTCCGTCTCCTTGTTCAGCACCATGAACATGTTTTCCCGGTACTTCCCCCAGTGCCCCGACAGCTCCCAGAGCATCTTGTTGAGCATCAGCGGCGTCTTGATCTCCTTGAACGCCGCCGCCTGCCGCTCGCGCACGAATTCGGTGAGCACGTTGTAGAGGATCGTCCCGCGTTCGGTCCAGAACGCCGCGCCCGGCGCCGACGGATGGAACATGAAGAGATCGAGCTCGCGCCCCACCCGCCGGTGGTCACGCTTCCGGGCCTCCTCCAGCCGGTAGAGGTACCCATCGAGCTCGTCTTTCTTGAACCAGGCCGTGCCGTAGATGCGCTGGAGCATCTGCCGGTGCTCGTCGCCGCGCCAGTAAGCACCGGCGGCGGAGAGCAGCTTGAAATGCTTGAGCCGCCCGGTACGCGGGATATGGGGGCCCCGGCAGAGATCGATGAACGGCCCGTCGGTGTAGACGGTGATCGTCTCGTCGTCGCCCAGCTGGGAAATTCGCTCGAGCTTGAGGGGATCGTCGGCGAAGCGGCGGTTGGCCTCGGCGCGGTCCACCACCTCGCGGACGAACCGGTAGTCCCGCGCGGCCACCTCGGCCATCTTCGCCTCGAGACGTTCGAGGTCTTCGGGTGTGAAGGGACGGTCCACCTGGAAGTCGTAGTAGAAGCCGTCCTCGATGGCGGGGCCGAAACCGATGCCGGCGCCCGGAAAGAGCTCGCGCACCGCCGTGGCCAGGATGTGGGCCGACGAGTGGCGCAGCACCTCGACCGCCTCGGGATCGCGCTCGGTGAGGATGGCCAGCGTGGCGTCGGTCTCGATAGGGCGATCGAGGTCCCACACGGCGCCGTTGACCCGCGCGGCCACGGCCGCGCGCGCGAGACCCGCGCCGATCGATTCGGCGATCTGCTTCCCGGTGGTTCCCCGCGGTACCTCGCGGCGGCTCCCGTCGGGCAACGTCACCTGTATCGTCTCGCTCACGGAGTTTCCTGGATGCTGGGTATGGCCACAGGCCGGCTGTCGGACGCGTACACGAAGTAGAGCACCACGCCGATGACGACCATCACCGCCACGAGCAGCCACCGGGCCAGCTCGGCCTTGCCGACCACCGCGCGTTCTTCACTCATAAGAGCACCTTTGCTGAAGAACAACTCATGCGCTTGAATCACAAACTGGTTAACTTAATCGTAGTTCGTTTTTCTTTGCATGAGGACTGCGCGTGGGCCGAGACGACCGTCTGAGCGGAACTGAAATCGTGGCGTGGACCGCGCTCGGTATGGGCGCGGGCCTGGCCGCGGGATTTGCCCTCGGCGAGTGGATGGGTGGCGTCAACCCGACACGCGTGCGCGGCGCAGCACGCCGGCTCCGCGAAGGCGCCCCGCTCCGCCTTACCCCTGCCGCCTCGGTGCAGGCGGTCGAGGCCGCCATCCGCGCCGAGCCGAGACTTGCCGGTCTCGAAATCGACATCGTCTCTTTCTCGCGCGGCGTCGTAGAGCTGCGCGGCTGGGTACCCAGCCGGCTCGCCCGCGCCGTTGCCGGACGGGCCGCCCTGGCCGCCCCGGGCATCGACAGCGTCATCAACAGCATCCTGGTTCACGGCGAGGACGACCAGGCCTTGGGGAGAGCGCCGCGCGCCACCGACCAGAGCGCATGACCGAGCCGCTCGCCCCGCAATACAATCCGTCCGCCATCGAGTCCGCGCTCTACGCCTGGTGGGAAGAGCGCGGACTCTTCTCGCCCGACACCACCGCACCCGCCTCCGGTCCCCGGCGCCCCTACGTGATCATGATGCCGCCGCCCAACGTCACGGCGGCGCTCCACATGGGTCACGGGCTCAACAACACCGTGCAGGACGTGCTCGTGCGCTTCGAGCGCATGCGGGGGCGCCAGGTGCTCTGGCTTCCGGGCACCGATCACGCCGGCATCGCGACCCAGAACGTCGTCGAGCGGATCCTCGCCACCGAGGGACACACCCGGTTCGACCTGGGCCGCGAGGCATTCGTCGAGCGGGTCTGGGCGTACGTCCATCAGACCGGGGCGGCCATCCTCACCCAGCTGCGGGCCATCGGCAGCTCGGCGGACTGGTCGCGCACCTACTTCACGCTCGACGACGGATTGAGCCGCGCGGTGCGCGAGGCGTTCGTCCGGCTGTACGACGAGAGACTCGTCTACCGCGGCCACTACATCATCAACTGGTGGCCGCGAGACCGGTTTCGGACTTCGGTGAGCGCGGTGCCGGTGTCGACGTGATGTGCACGCC
>JBOHSC010000401.1:0-2088 GCA_050733115.1 Gemmatimonadales bacterium | reverse complement strand
TCTCGCAGCCCATCAATGTCGCCAGACGACGTGGCCCGCGCCAGTCGCCGGTAGAGGTCGAGTTTGGCGTCGTCGTCCGGCACGTACGCATCGGGCAGGTGGGCCGGCCGGTCGAGCACCACGTCGGGGGGCGCCGGCTCGTCCACCTTCCCGTTGCCCTGTAGCGCGCGCACCGTCTCCTCGAGCCAGCGAAGGTACAGATCGAACCCCACCGCCTGCGCGTGACCTGACTGCTCCGCGCCGAGCAGGTTGCCGGCCCCGCGTATTTCGAGATCCTTGAGGGCAATGCGATACCCCGCGCCCAGCTCGGTATGATGCTCCAGCACCTTCAACCGCTCCTCGGCGTCGGCATCGATCGTGTCGGGCACCAGGAGGTAGCTGTAGGCCCGGCGGTGGCTCCGGCCGACCCGGCCGCGAAGCTGGTAGAGCTGCGCCAGGCCGAACCGGTGCGCGTCGTGCACCACCATGGTGTTGGCATTCGGCACGTCGAGCCCCGACTCGACGATCATCGTGCTCACGAGGATGTCCACCTCACCGGCCACGAACTGCTGCATGACCGTCTCGAGCCGGTCGGCGGCCATCTGGCCATGCGCCACGCCCACTCGCGCCCGCGGCGCCAGCGACCGCACCCGCTCCGCGATCGTCTCGATCGTCTCGATCCGGTTGTGAACCATGAATACCTGTCCCCCGCGGTCGATCTCCCGCGCGAAGGCCTCCTCGAGGAGTCCGTTGTCCCACGGCTCCACGAAGGTGAGAATCGCCGAGCGGTCGCGCGGCGGCGTCTCGATGAGGGTCAGATCCCTGAGGCCGGCGAGCGAGAGGTGGAGCGTCCGGGGAATCGGGGTGGCCGTGAGGGTGAGGACGTCCACCGACAGCCGCCGCGCCTTGAGCCGCTCCTTGTGCTTCACTCCGAAGCGATGCTCTTCGTCCACGATGAGGAGCCCGAGGTCCTTGAACAACACGTCTCTCGAGAGCAGCCGGTGGGTGCCGATCACGATGTCGGTGGAGCCGCTCGCCAGCCGCTCGAGTGCCGCCTTCTGCTCCCTGGCGGTCCGGAACCGGGAGAGCACCTCGACCTTGACCGGGAAATCGGCCAGCCGCTCCACGAAGGTCCGCCCGTGCTGCTCGGCGAGAATCGTCGTCGGCACCAGGAGCGCCACCTGTTTTCCGCCCTGCACGGCCTTGAACGCCGCCCGCACCGCGATCTCGGTCTTGCCGTATCCCACGTCGCCCACGAGGAGCCGGTCCATCGGGCGGGGCCGCTCCATGTCGGCCTTCACCTCTTCCGTCGCCTTGCGCTGGTCGGGAGTGTCCTCGTAGAGGAAGCTCGATTCCAGCTCGCGTTGCCAGCGAGTATCGGGAGGAAAGGCGAAGCCGCCGGTCACGGTGCGCCGGGCGTAGAGATCGAGCAGCTCGCCCGCCATCTGCCGAATCGCCAGGCGCGTCTTCTCACGGACGCGCTGCCAGCTGGACCCTCCGAGCCGGTGCAGCCGCGGTGGAGGCCGCTCGCCGTCTTCACCGGCGGCGCGGTAGCGCTCGAGCTGATCGAGCCGGTAGAGGGGGACGTTGAGCCGATCGCCGCCTTCGTACTCGACGATGGCCACCTCGAGGGTCGACTCGCCGGCGGTGATCGTGTCGATGCCGCGGTAGATGCCGATACCGTGGTCGAGATGGACGACGTAATCGCCTTCGGTGAGAGTGCCCGTGGCCGCCGACGGGGCGGCTTGGCGGTAGCGCCGCGACCGCCGGAGCCGGCGCGCGCGCCGGAAGATCTCGTGGTCGGTGAGCACCCGGAGCATCGGCATCACGAAGCCGCCGTCGAGCGCTCCGATGGCGAGCGTGGCACCGGTGGGACGCGGGCGACCCGGTCCCGAGCGAAGCGAGGGGTCTTCCAGCAGCTCCTCCAGCCGCTCGAGCTGGCCCTCGTTGTCGCAGAGTATCAGCGTCGGAGGTGGGCCCGCGAGGAGGGCCCGCAGCCGGTTGAGGTCGCGGTCGACTTTCTCCGGCGGGAAGAAGCCGAGCTGCAGATCGGGCCGATCGTCGCGAAGCAGCAGCCGGGGAAATCCCTCGAGCCGCGCCGACCATGCG
>JBOHSC010000400.1:0-2469 GCA_050733115.1 Gemmatimonadales bacterium | reverse complement strand
GGATATTCTCCGGCTTGATGTCGCGATGAATGACACCCTTGTTGTGGGCGTAACTCAGCGCATCCGCAATCTCGCGCGCGATCCGCAGTGCGTCGTCCAGCGGAAGCTGCTTCTCCCGCGTGATCCGGTCGCGCAGTGACTCGCCTTCGACGAACGGCATGACGTAGTACGCCGTGCCATTCACCTCGCCAGAATCGATGAGACCCAGAATGTGCGGATGCTGGAGGGCGGCGGTGGTTTCGATTTCCCGCACGAAGCGGTCGGCTCCGACCACCACGGCGAGCTCGGGCCGGAGCACCTTGATGGCGACCTTGCGATGGTGTTTGACGTCTTCGGCGAGATACACCGTCGCCATGCCACCCTGGCCCAGCTCCCGCTCGAGTTTGTAGCGGTCCGAGAGGGCGGTCGATAGTCGATGGTCGATGGTCAATCCTTTCCTTCCAGATCTCCCACCGCCGCCAGCTCGGTCCTGACACTGTCCCGCTGCGGAATCTTCGACGGCTCGGGATCAAATCGAAGCGCGAGATAGTTCCGATAGGCGCGGATGGCGCCAACCTTGTCACCGCTGAGTGCGGCCGCCTTGCCCTCGAGCCGGAACGATTCGGCGAGGCCCGTGGGGTCCGGCTCGCCGAGTGGCATCCAGCGGCGGCGCACCGCCCGGAGCGCCCGATCGGGCCGGCCCAGGGTCAGGTAGAGCTGGGCCAGTTCGAGCGAGGCGTACGCTACTCCACCATCGCGGCCCCGCCAGGCCGAATCCGCCACGTCTACCAGGTGGCCTGCCGCGGCGTCCCCACGCTTCACGGCCAGCACTGCCTGCGTCAGCGGAGCCAGGCGGGTGATAAAGGCCGACAATGTGTCCTTGGCGGCCAGATCCCGTTGTTGCTCCCAGAGTCGCTGACCCGCCACCAGATCTCCCTGATGGAGTCGCCAATAGGCGAGGTGGTCGGGTATGAGCTGGGTCGTATCAGGGGGCCCGCCGCCGAACCACCCCGCCCCAAGCACCATGAGGAGCGACGCCTGCCCCGGATCGATGGTACGCAGGGTATCGATCCAGCGAGCGGCCTCGGCGGGGCGGCCCCGGTTCCACAGCATCCGCGCCCGGTCGGCTGCCGTCTGGGCACGCTCATTCTTGGTGGCGGCCAGCCGGTGCATCGCGTCCATCAAGGCATCCTGATGGGCCAGCACGGCGCTATCCAGCGGACCGAAGAAGAGAATCCCCGTCACAAGGCTCCACTCCGATTGCCCGACCCCCGCAACAAAGGCATCGATGCCTCGCGCATCGCGGGCACTCTGGAGCATGTCCCATCTGGCCTGGGGGACGTTGTCCCCGGTGGAATCGAGCGCGATCATCCGGCGAGACCAGAGTCGTTGGGCTGCGGTGTCTCCGACCACATACGTCAGCCGGGCCAGGTGTTCCGCCGGTCCGCCGAACAGTGAGTCCCGCTGAAACGCCTGCTCGAACGCCTGGCGCGCCCGCAGCTCCGGCTCGGGGATGTCCGCCACCCGGCCATCGTGAAACAGATCGTCGCCCAGTCGATACCACGCCTCGGCGCTCTCGGGCATCAACTGGACCGCCTTCTCGTCATCCGCGATCCGCTCGTGCCACGGCGTCCACCTCGGAAAGCGTGAGCCAAGTCGGAGGGAGAGGAAGAGCCGGTCCTGCGGATTCAACCGTTCCCGGTATTGCCAGGCCAGCCGGCGGATCCGGGACATGTCTCCCGTCGCCGGGTGCCAGCCATCCGACTCGATCAGGAGCGAGAGCGCCAGCGCGAAGGTCGAGTCGAGTTCGGCCGCATGCCAGAAGAGCGGCGTAGAGGTCCCGTAGGCCCCCCGCCGGTACGCGGCCACGCCGTCGAGATAGGCGCGAAGGGCGTCGAGATTGGTCGTCGTGAGCGAGCTCAGCTGAGCCGAGCTGGTCCCGGCACCGAGGGCCAGGAGCTGGGCCGTGAGCCGGTCGATCAGCACGAAGAGGCTGTCCTTGGGCCCCGTCACGCTGGTCTGGGCCAGGGTTGCGCCGCCGGGCATGGCGAGCAACGTGGCGCTGATCACCAGGTGATCGGGTGGCCCTACGATGCTGCCCTGAAGCACTCGGCCAGCACCGATCTTCCGCGCGACCCCCGCGACCGCATCCTCGGGAAGATCCTGTGTGTCGCTCCCGCCGGCGTCCCGTACCGCTGCGAGTACCGAGCGAGTTTCGGCGGCCCGGGGCCCCCCTTGGCCGGTGAGTTTCGCCTGCATCAGGTCCAGCATGCCCTGGCGCAGGTACTGCACACTCGGATCGGCCCCCGCCACCCGGAATGGCAGCACGGCGACGAGATGGGTATCAAGAGTGCGGGCGCCAGCGGCTGACCACGGCTTCCACAGCAGGAGTGCAACCACCGCGACGACTGCGGCTCCCACAGTTCCCATCGTCCGAATCGACTTCCGCGGGACCGCAGGCATCACGGCCGACACCGGTCGCGTGTGGGT
>JBOHSC010000399.1:0-12575 GCA_050733115.1 Gemmatimonadales bacterium | reverse complement strand
GTCCACGGTGGAGTTGTCGAGCACCAGCCACCCGAGCCCCGCGTGGACCGCCTCCTGGTTGACCCGCGCGTGGCGGATCGACTGCGCGCCCACCGACACCCGGTATTGCGAGAGCGGCACCGGCGCCGGACCGACGTAGCTCATTGCCGCCATTGCCTCACGGGCGCGGGCGCGGCCCGCGTCGGTGAGGTCGAAGAGGTACGTACCCCGGCTCGGCCCCGACACGCCGCGCACCTCGACGAGGCGGCGGTGTTGCATGGTGAGCAACAGGTCGTCGATGATGGGGAACGGCAGCTTGACGGTCTCGCTCAGCGTCTGGCCGAGCAGCGACCCCTGGACGTACAGCGTCCGCAGGAGCAGCTCGGTGATGAATTCAGTCGTGAGACCGGTGTCCTCGATGCGCTCCGGCGCCGGCGGAGTGACCGGAAGATCGCTTATCTGCTCGGCCGGGTACATCACGTTGGCTGCTGCACGGGTGGCCATACGTCTCACGCCTCCCAGCTTAGCCGGTGACCGGTTGTCGTTGCGGTCTCGTCGAGCGTGCCGGCGGGGAGCTCGAGAGCCCATGCGGCGTGCCGATGCCACGCTGTGCGGCGGTTCGGACGCAGCCGATGGTAGGTGGCAACGATGGTCCTGCTCTCATCGAGAAAGGCCACATCGATCGGAAACCTCATGCCGACAGTGTGGACAGCCCGACAGGGGTTGAGCAACAGTCCCTCGCCAGCTTCCAGGTGTAGGCGTCCGAGCAGGCCCTTGGCGCGCAGCCAGAAGCCTGCTGCCACGCCCACGCGCGTCGCGACCGGCTCCGGCGAGCCTTCCTTGCGAACCGCCACTTCCTTCAGAGGCCACTCATCGTTTCCATGATCTGGATCATCGCCGGCCCCAGAATGACGACGAAGAGCGCCGGGAAGACGCAGAGCACCAGAGGGAAGACGAGCTTGATGGCCGTCTTTGCCGCGGCCTCTTCGGCCCGCTGCCGCCGCTTGGTGCGGAGCGAGGTGGCCTGCACCCGCAGCGCGTTGGCCACCGAGGTGCCGAAGCGGTCGGTCTGGATCAGCATGGCCACGAGCGAGCTCACATCGGAGAGACCGGTACGCTCCGCGAGCATGCGGAGGGCGTCGTCCCGCGCCGTGCCGGCCCGGATCTCGAGGTTGACCATGATGATCTGCTCACTGAGCAGCGGGCTCACGTGATAGATCTCGTCGGCCACGCGGACCAGCGCCTGATTGAGGCCGAGGCCCGCCTCCACGCACACCACCAGCATGTCGAGGGCGTCGGGGAGGGCCCGTTGCACTTCCTTCTGCCGCCGCTGCAGGCGGGAGCGGACGTAGAATGGCGGTATGATCCAGCCGATGGCGGCCATCCACAGTGCGGCCATCGCGACCACGAAAAATTCCGGCTTGAACAGCGGCGCCACTACCGCGCCGGCCCCTGCCAGTGCCAGCACCAGTCCCAGGCGCGCTCCCCAATAGATCGCAACGGCGTTGATGTTGAGGTATCCCGCCTGGATGAGCCACAGACGCACCGTCGGCTCGTCGCGGCGGTGGCCCGCCACCCGTTCACCGAGGTTTTGCAGCAGCAGTGCCAGTTGCTCGGCACGCTCCTTCATCACATTGTCGCGTCCGAGCACGCCCGAGGCGCGCCGCAGCTCATCGAGCTGCCGCGCGAGACCGGCGGGGCGCGACGGGGCCAGCTGCGCCACAAAGACGATCAGCAGCGAGACGGACAACCCGGCGAGGAATGCGACGAGATAGAGCATGGTAGCTCCTCAGATCTCGATGTCGACGATGCGGCGAATCCAGAAAAAGCCCATGAGCTGCATCGTGATGGCGATGCCCAGGAGCATCTTGCCGAGTGGGTGGTGAAAGAGGAGCTGCCCGTATTCCGGATTGATCAGGAGAATCGCTCCCCCCACGAAGATGGGGAGGGCGGCCAGGACGTAGCCGCTGAGGCGTCCCTGCGCCGTGTAGGTGCGAAGCTGGCGCCGGACCACGAATCGCTGCCGGATCACCTCGCCCAGGTTGTCGAGCACCTCGGCCAGGTTGCCGCCCACCTCGCGCTGAATGAGGAGCGCGGTGACCAGCATGCGGAGGTCCACCAGCGGCATCCGCCCCGCCAGCGCGATCATCGCATCTTCGAACGGCAGGCCGAAGCGCTGCTCCTCGAAGGTCCGCTGGAACTCACCCGCCACCGGCTGCGGTGCCTCGTCGGCCACGATCTTGATTCCCGAGGCGATGGGGTGCCCGGCCCTGATGGCGCGGGCGAGGAGGTCGAGCGCCTCGGGCAGCGCTTCCTCGAATGCATTCAGGCGACGGTTGGCCTTGAACCGGATGTAGGCCCAGGGTGCGAGTCCGCAGACCGACGCGATGGGGAGAGCAAGCAGCGGCTCACCGGTGAGCAGCAGCAGCGCCATCAGGGGACCGAGGGTCGCTCCGAGAGTGAGCACCATGAATGTTCCGATATCCCACTTCATGCCGGCCTGGACCAGCTTGGACTCTATCGCCGCCGACCAGCCGAATCGCCGGGCCAGCTCGGCGAGCGGCTCCACCGACTCTTCCCTCTGGCTCCGCAGCAGCCCACCGTCGACCGCGGCACCCGCCCCGGCGTTCTTCACCTCCGCCAGCTGGCGGGTCATCACTGTCGCCCGTTTCTGATCCTGCCGCAACTGCCAGAACAGGGCGATGGCGAGCGTACCCGTCATCACCCCGATGAACGCGGAGGAGGCGGCGATTGCGACGTTGGGGTCGAGGGGGGTGCCTTCTACCATCGGGGCCTCGGACCGCCGGCGGTAGTGCCCCCGTTGCGGTCGCCGAAGATGACCGCGCCAAGATCGATACCGTAGGCCTTGAGCCGCTCCGAGCAGCGCGGCCGGATGCCGGTTGCCCGGAATTCGCCGAGCACCTTGTCGCCTTCGCCGATGCCCTCGCGCTCGAACATGAAGATGTCCTGCATGGTGATCACGTCACCCTCCATCCCGACGATCTCGGAGATCTGAATGAGCTTCCGGGTACCATCGGAGAGTCGGGCGATCTGGATGACGATGTTGATGGCGCTCGCCACCTGCTGGCGCATCGCCTTTTCCGGGAGATCGAGGCTGGCCATCGAGATCATCGTCTCGAGGCGGCTCAATGCATCACGCGGGGAATTTGCGTGCAGCGTGGTGAGCGAGCCGTCGTGGCCGGTATTCATGGCCTGAAGCATGTCCACCGATTCGGGGCCGCGCACCTCGCCCATGATGATCCGGTCGGGGCGCATACGGAGTGAATTGACCAGCAGCATGCGCTGCGGCACCTCGCCGGTGCCCTCGATGTTGGCCGGGCGGGTTTCCAGCCGGATCACGTGCGGCTGGCGCAGCTGAAGCTCCGCCGAATCCTCGATGGTGACGATGCGCTCGGTGGGCGGGATGTACGACGACAGGATGTTGAGCAACGTCGTCTTGCCGGCGCCGGTGCCACCCGAGATGAGCACGTTGAGGCGTGCCTGAACGACCGCCTTCAGGAAGGTGAGCATCTGGTCGTTGAGACTCTTGAACCGAAGCAGATCTGCGCCCACCAGTGCATCGCGCTTGAACTTACGGATCGAGAGATGGGGGCCGTCCACCGCGAGCGGCTTGATGATCGCATTGACGCGCGAGCCGTCGGGGAGGCGTGCGTCGACCATCGGCGACGAGTCGTCGATCCGGCGGCCCACCGCCGAGACGATCCGGTCGATCACCTGGAGGAGGTGCTTGTCGTCCTGGAAGCGGACGTCGGTGCGCTCCAGCTTGCCGTTCCGCTCGATGAAGACGTTCTGGTAGGTGTTGACCAGGATATCCGAGACCGTCGGGTCCTGCACCAGCGGCTCGAGCGGACCCAGGCCGAAGATCTCGTCGAGCACCTGCCCGATCAGGATTTCCCGCTCGTCGAAGTTGAGCGGAACCATTTCCTGGCTCAGGAGGTCGTGCACTACCCTCCGGATTGTCTCGACCACCTGCTCTCGATCGACCTTTTCCAGATTGGAGAGATTCAGCCGGTCGAGGAGGCGGCGGTGAACCCGTCCCTTGATCTGCTGGAACTGCGAGCTGTCCACCCGCGAGTCGACGGCCGGACGCGAGCCCGTCGTCGGCGGGTTCACGACCGTCGGCGGACTCCAGGGACCCTTGGTTCCGCGATCGGCAGACCCGGCGTCGCCATTGGAAGTGCGAATAGGTTCACTCATCGGCCTTGGCCTCCTTGGCCTGCGGCTTGTTGACCTTGGTCCAGAGGCGGCGGAATGGATTCGCCGAGCGGCCGTTGCGGCTGCGCAACCCGGCCAGCTCGGCGCCCAGTGCGCGAAGATCGCGGGCGTAGCGCGAATTGCCGTGCAACACCACGGGCGTGCCAGTGTTGATCGAGGTGATGACCGCCTCGTAGTCGTTGCTCAGGGTCCAGAAGACCTTGAGTCCGAGGGTCCGCTCGATGTCGGCTTGCGGAATCGCGTCGGCCCCGTTGTACCGGTTGACTACCAGGTGGAACTGTTGCTCGCTGCCGATCATCGCGCGGCGGATCAGAGGGAGGCCACGCTGGATGTTGCGAAGCGACGGCAGATCGGGATTGGTAACGACGAACACGACGTCCGACTGCTCGAAGGCCGCCAGCGTCGAGGGCAGCAGCGACTTCGAGGTGTCGATCAGGACGTAGTCGTAGTTCTGGCTGAGGAAACCCAGGATTCGCCGGATCTGCTCGACCGTGACACCCTCGGCCCGCTCGGGGTGGTACGGCGCCGAGAGCACGTGGACACCCGAGGAGTGGCGCTCGATGAACGACGCAAGCAATCCGGCGTCCATCCGGCTGAAGTTCTGCACCAGGTCCACGAAGTTGAATCGCGGCTGGATGCCCAGCATCAGCGCCACCTCGCCCATCTGCAGCTCGAGGTCGACGAGCAGCGTCTTCTTGCCGGTCAACTGGTGCAGGATGATGGCCAGGTTAGCGGAGAGCGTGGTGGAGCCGCCGCCGCCCTTGGCGCTGGTAAACGAGTACACCACGCCCGGCTGGCGCGGACGCTCGGTGACGGGGCGCCCGAGACGGTTGCTCATCCGCTCCACCGCCGGGCGGAGCTGCTCCACCGTAACCGGCTTCACCAGGTAGTCGGCCACGCCGGCGCGCATGGCCTCCAGGAGGAGCTCGGGGGAGAGCAGAGGGCCCGCCGCGATGAAGCGGCGCTCGGGGCTCTGCTCCGCGATGAACTGCGCGAACCTGACGCCGAGCTCGGGGTCGCTCTCGAGGTCGAGGATGATCAGCGCCGGATCGAAGGCGCGCAGCGCCTGGATCTCCTGCTCGCCGAACTCGGCGAATGAGCTGGTCAGCTCCAACCCGAGGGTGAAGCCGACGTCAGGCCCGAGCACGACGTCCTTCACCACCGATCGGAAGCTGGGGTCGGTGGATATGAGCGTGGCGCGAGCCGTTGAGTCAGTCATCGAGTGTCTGCTTTACTCGACGAGCCGGAGCCGCTTGACCAGCGTTCCGAAGCTCGGATTGTTCAGGTCGCCCGCACCCGAGGCGAAGTAAAGAAAGCGTCCCGAGAGGGTGTTGGTGGCCGGATTGTATCCCTCGAGAAACATCAGCCCGATGTTGTTCAGGCGCACCGTGGTCTGCCCCGGCCCGAGCTGGCTCGGATCGAACAACCCGATCTTGATCACCCGGGGGCTGTTGTGCCAGTTCCCGTACTGGGAGCCGGTGTTGGTGACGGTGTTGGTATTGCCGTCCCACTGCGCGTTCGGATCGGCGCTGATCAGGGAGTCTATCCCCTGCTGCGTCGCGATGGGAATCTGGGGGTCGGGGGGAAGCAGCTGGTACTGCTGGCCGAGCTGCACCGAGTTCGGGTCGCACCCTTCGATGTTATCGAGATAGGTCGCCGGGTTATTGCTGTTCGTGGTCGTGAACGGCTTGAACTGCCGCGGCCCCGTTTCCGGCGTAGGGTTGGTCGGATCGGGCAGCTTGAGCGATATCGGGCGCCCGAGGTCGTTGGTGTACTGGCCGTCGTTCCGGACATTGCTGCCGTAGCCGGTGCCCGCGGCGGGTACATCGGGATTGCCTGGATCGTAGATGTCCTGGCCCGGACTGTAGCTCCAGTCCTCGCCATTCTCCTCGAGCTGGTTGCCATTGGTGTCCTGGGTGCCCTCACGCCAGGTGTCGGGCACCGCGATCGGCTTGACGCAGCTTCCGCCGCCGGCGGCCACCGCGACGGCCGCCGCGCGGGCATTGACCGGAATCGAGGTTACCCCGAGCATCCGGGCGAACCAGGTGCCCACCTGGGCCCGGCCCACCACGACCCGGACCTTCTGGCTGCCGGGCACGACCTCGACCACCTGAACCTCCCCGGCCGTGACCGGCACGTTCAGGATCGCATTGGATACGGCGAAGCGCCGGGCCCGGGCGTCCGCGCTGTCGAGCGCCTCGGGATCGACGGCCGCGAACTCCACGAACGCGCTCGCGCCCGCGAGTGCGGCCGCCTCGGCTGCGCGCTGGGCATCGCTCCGCGCCTTATAGAGCATTCCCAGATCGATCGCCACCGCGGCGACCGCCCCGACCGTGATCATCGCCATCACTGCGAGCACCAGGGTGGCCCCGCGCCGGTGGCTCCGCTCCCGCCGTTTCTTTTCCATGGGTCCTCCTACTGCTGCGCCTTCTTGGCCGTGTCGCTCGGCATCTTCAGCTTGCTCGACCAGTCCCAGTCCTGCGGCTCGCCGGTCGGCACCGGAGGCAGATTGTCGCTGGCGCCGACGATGCGCGGCGTCACGATGACCAGCAGCTCGGTGCGCCGTTCACGGGCACTCTTCGAACGGAAGAAGAACCCGAGAATCGGCAGATCGCCGAGAATCGGGATCTTGTTGATGTTGTTGATGATCGAGTTGTCGAGGAGGCCGGCGATCGAGAGATGCTGGCCGTCCTGCAGCTCGACCTCGGTCTCCGCCCGCCTGGTGAGCAGACTGGGGACCACGAAGCCCTGGAAGGTGAGCGCGTTGGCGAAGTCGAGCGAGGAAACCTCGGGCGCCACCTTCAGCCTGATGTTGCCGTTCCGCATGATGGTCGGCGTGAACCTGAGCCGCACACCGAATTCCTTGAAGACGATGGTGACGGCGTTGCTGCCGCTACCCGCCTGCACGGTCGGGTAGGGGAACTCGCCGCCGGCCAGGAAGGAGGCTTCCTTGCCTGGAAGCGTCAGCAGCGTCGGCTCGGCCAGGTCCTTGAAGTCGCCCTTCGACTTGAGCACCCGCAGTATGTCGTTGAGCTGGCTGTTGGGGTTGAGCAGCGAGAAAGTGACGTCGCCGTCGGAGCTGGTAGTGCCCGACCAATCGCCGTTGTCGCTCGTGTTCTGAGGGTTGAGCACCGAGATCCGGTTCGAGTACTCCTGGAGCGCGCTTCGGGTCACCTCGGCGAAGCGCACCTGGAGCATCACCTGGATCGCGGAAGGGATCGAGAGGTTGTCTACCACCACCGCCCCGGTGCCCTTGGCTATCTCGACCGCGCGCTGGGCCACGCTGGCGTCGCGCACCTGCCCGGAGAGAGTCACCGTGTTACCGGTGGCGGAAACGGTCACACTCTGGCCGGGAAGCACCGTGTTGAGATAGCGCTCGAGGCCGGGCGCATCGGCGGTGACTTCGACACTGTAGAGTTTGACCGCGCCATCGGCTCCCCACACGAGGAGCGTGGTGACCCCAAGGTTCTTCCCGCTGATCAGGACCTCCCGGGGCGAGAGCACCGTGGCTTCGGCCACCGTGGGCTCACCGATCGAGAAGCGCTGGATGACGCCTTCGTTCTCGAGCAGCAGGGAGGCACCCTTCGCTATCGTCATGATCTGCTCGGGCTTGCTCAACACGCGCTGCGCGGAGGCCGGTGCGGCCAACGCGAGAAGGAGTGCCGCAAAACCGCCGACCCGCTGACAGACGCTCACAGTGATCCCCGGGATAGGTATGGTGGACTGGTTGACTGGACGAATCAGAACTTGAGCAGCGACCGTGCGCCGCCCTTGTATACCTCAACGACCGTCGAGTCATCCCTGACCGGGGTCACCGTGTGGGCTACGATGGTCCGGCGCGGCGCGACTGGTGCCGGCGGCTCGCCACCGAATAGCCCACCAAGCCTGGCGCCTGTGGTGCTGGTCGGAAGCGTGTCGAGCGTGTTGCGGAGCGCCAGCTGGATCCGGCCCTGATTGGCGGCGAGCGTCAGCGTTTCCGCCTGCTCCGGCGTGACCAGAAGCGTGATCACCGGCACCGTCTTCGGCTTGCCATCCTTATCCTGCTGGACCTGCTGACCGGCGGCAAGGGTCTGGATGTTCTGGAGCAGAACCTGGGTGAGCGGCTCGTTGCTGCGCGAGGACTTGTCGAGCGTGAGCAGCACGTCCACCCGGGTGCCGGGCAGGACGAAACCGGCAACGCCTACGACTTCATCCACCCTGACGCTCACTGCACGCATTCCTTCGGCGATGGCCACCGAGAGCCCGCCGCCGGCGCCTTTGGGCGCCAATTTCGACTCGAGCAGCGGCTCGTTGGTTTGCAGGGAGCGAATCAGCCCCCGGCCGACTGCCAGCTCGGAGGTCGAAATGTAGCCTGCGGGGAGGCTGGCCCCGGGCCATTCGACGACCTTCACGTCGCCCGGCGTGAGGACCGTTCCCACGTCCAGGTCGCGGCTGGCCACGGCCGCGCGTCCCTTGGGGCTCTCGGCCATCAGGTTGCTGCTCGTGGTCCGGAGATATTGAAGCGCCATGAGCCCTGCCATTGCACCGCTGACGAGAGCGAGCAGCAGGATCACAAGGGGTCGCAACTTTCGGTTTGCCATAGAGCCTACTCGTTTCTCATGATCGCGGCGGACCGCAGGGTGATGGTGCCGTTATTGAAGCTCTGACCTGCAAGGGCCATGACGGGACCGAAGATCATGAACTGATAGGGAACCGAAACAGTTACCGTGACCGGGGTATTCGAGCCGGCCTGAAAGTTGTCGACCACGACACTCACGCCGTTCGCGGTGGGATCCACGTTGCCGCTCTGAAGCGCGGCGTCCACGACGGCCCGAACGGAGTCTACGGTGGCCGAAGGGTCGGGATTGAGCACGGCCGCAGTGCGAGCCCCCTGCCGGGCGGCGTCTGTAACAACCTGGCTCATGTTCCATGCCCGGCCAAACTCGATGATGCCCGCGAGCATGAGAAGCAACAATGGTACCACGAGGGCAAACTCGACCAGCGACTGTCCACGACGGCCGCCGAGACGAAGGTGCGTTCGGGTCATACGACGTTTCCTCCCCAGAACCACCAAGCCAAGGCCCCGACGGCGATGGGAACGCCGTACGGGATGGTCATTCGAGCCGGTGGCGTCAGCGTCGGCTGGAGACTCCGCCGATCAGGTGACATCCAGCGCGACATGATGTAGAACACATTCAACAACAATGCGCGCAGGGCGCCACGCCGGACCGCCTCGACCAGCGCGAGCACCCCGCCCAATACCCCGATCAACAAGCATGCGCCAATCATGTCTTTCGGCCCCAGAAAGGCGCCCACCGCAGCCAGCAACTTGGCGTCTCCGCCACCGAGCGCCCCAATCATGAAGAAGGGCACCGAGAGCAGGAGACCCAGACCAACACCCCAGAGCCCCGAGACGAGGGCAGCCGGCCCGATCGGGGCGCGAAGCACCAGGCCCAGCACCACAGCTCCCACGGTGAGGTAGTTCGGAATCCGCCTCCACTTCAGATCGAAAATCCCGGCGCCAACCATCACGGCCGTGAACGCTGCCGTCGTGATCACCGGGGATTCAGCCGCCAGAGCGTATGCTATGTAGTACTCCCGGAAACGCGAATCGTGAAGGGATCGGGCTCCTTGTTGCCAGCCTAGCGGTTATTGCCGCCGAATCCGCCGTTGTTGCCGCCGTTATTGCCGCCGAATCCGCCGTTGTTCCCGCCGTTATTGCCGCCGTTGTTGCCGCCGTTATTGCCGCCGTTGTTACCGCCGTTGTTACCGCCGTTGTTACCGCCGTTGTTGCCACCGTTGTTGCCACCGTTGTTGCCGCCGTTGTTGCCGCCGTTGTTCCCGCCGTTGTTGCCGCCGTTGTTGCCGCCGTTGTTCCCGCCGTTGTTCCCACCGGTGTTGCCGGTGTTGCCGCCGTCGGTCTGGATGTTCGAAACGCTATTGGCAACGGTGGTTGAGTTCCTGAGCGAGTTCCCGAGCGCGTTCCGGAACCGCCCGAGCAACATGACCAGGCCAAGTGCAACGAGTACGATGAGGAGCGCGTACTCGGTCAGGCCTTGTCCCCGTCGGTTGCGCAAGAATCGGCTGCGCCAGAGCTTTCTCACTGTTCTCTCCCCATTTGGCAAGTTTGAGCAAAAGAGGAGCTGGCCCACGCTCCTGGTCAGATTCCGAGGTCGAGTCCGCCAGCCTCATCCTGCTGCCACCGCTCACCGTCGCGATGGCAACGGTGCGGGTGCGGAGTGCGGAACACGAGTCACACCACCAACGCCATCATCGTCAGCACGCTGGGAACGCGCCCCGACTCAAGGTCCAGAAACTCCCCTGCAAACAACAACCGCCATGATCTTCGGCGAGCGGGCAACCAATGGATCGAACCTTCCCGGCACGAGCCGCCCGCGACCACAATGTGTCGCAGCCGCGAGCCGCGCTCATGACGCCGTCAGCCAATGTTGCCGATGATATTGGCAAGTCCCGTCAGCGCGTTGCCCAACGGATTGCCAAGCGTGCCTGCGGCAGCGTTGAGAGCGGCCGTGCCCGCATTCACGAGCCCATTGACGAAGCCTGTAGTTCCCGTGCCGCCGGTGCCGCCGGTGCCGCCGGTAGCGGCGCCTCCGGCCTGCTGAATGTTGGCGACGCCGTTCATGACGACCGTCGAGTTCTTGTAGCTGTTTCCGATCGCATTCTTGAACCGCCCGAGCAGCAGGATCAAACCGAGCGACACGAGGCAAATGAGCAACGCGTACTCGGTCAGGCCCTGACCCCGGCGATTCCTCCAAAGCTTCCGCTGCCTCCCCATGACCTCTCCTTCGACGAGACCATGACCGTAGTCAGCTCGCCTGCCGGATCGTTGAATTGTTGTTCAAGACGTTCGAGGAATTCTTGAATACGTTGCCGATCGCGTTGCGATAGTTGCCGAGTAGTACGATCAGGCCGAGTGAGACAAGCGCGATGAGTAGTGCGTACTCGGTCAGCCCCTGGCCGGACTCATCGTTCCACAGAGCGCGCAGCATTGGTTCTCCCAAGAGGGGGGTGGGCCGGACCGGATGAATCCGGCCCCGCCTGATATTGGGCCTGCCGCGAATGGCTAGCTCGCCTGGATTGGGGTCGCGTTGCCG
The DNA here is from genome assembly GCA_050733115.1 of Gemmatimonadales bacterium. Taxonomy (GTDB): domain Bacteria; phylum Gemmatimonadota; class Gemmatimonadetes; order Gemmatimonadales; family GWC2-71-9; genus CAVVWJ01. The sequence continues at coordinate 1,266 of JBOHSC010000399.1, read as the reverse complement.
TTCAAGACGGTGGTGGCGTTCTTGAACACGTTGCCGATCGCGTTACGATAGGCCGTGAGGAGCGTGATCAGGCCGAGGGAGACGAGCGCGATCAACAGAGCGTACTCGGTAAGGCCCTGGCCACTCTCATCGCTCCAGAGATTCCGCAGCACCGCTTTCATACCAGACCTCCTGGCCCAATTGGGGGAACAAATGCCACCCCCATGGGTGGGGTGGCTGGGGAAACACCATGCCTCAATTGATTCTTCGGTGGGTCGGAGCCGCCTACCAGTTTACGTGTCGAATTTTGGTGTCGCAATACGACCCGCAACGGACTCCGGTGAGAATCAGCGAAGGGGCAGGTAGCAAGTCGCGTACCTCGGAGGTCCGTTGGCGCAAGTCCTGCAAGAACATGAAAATGCAGGGGTGCCGGACCGCCGGGAGGGACGTCAGATTTGTGGTGCCACCCCACCCGATGTAGCGGCATCTCCACAAATCTTCGGTGTTTTTTCGGCCACCCCCAACGCCCGTTTTCTTCGCCTGGAGCGCACCAGATGAGCCGTCTCCGAATCCCCTCTCCGTCGATTCCCGACCTGGTGTTCGTCTGCCTCGCCCTCGCCGTGCCGCTCGCCCTCAGCCAGCAGCTCCTGAACAGTGACGGAGACCTGGGCCGGCATATTCGGGTTGGTGATTACATCCTGAGCCACGGCCTGCTGCACCAGGACATTTTCTCCTTTACGAAGCTCGGCGAGCCCTTCGTCGGGTACGAATGGCTGAGCGAGGCCCTCGCCGCTCTGGCCTACCGGCACGGGGGACTCCCACTGGTGGCGGTCGGTTGCGGCCTCCTGATCGGTGCCACCTACTGGGTCATCGCGCGGCTCCTCCTCCGGGAGGGGGTTGATCCGTTCCTTTCGTACCTCACGGCCATTGTCGCCGCCATCGTCGGGTCGGTGCATTGGCTGGCGCGCCCGCACCTGTTCACTCTCCTCGGGGTGGCGCTGGTCATCTCCCTGCTCGAGCGCGCCCGCGAGAGTGACGGCAAGGGAAGTCCCGCATGGGCCTTCATTCCGCTGTTCGCGGTCTGGGCCAACCTGCACGGTGGATTTCTCTTCGGGCTGATCGTCATCGGCACGTACCTGGCCGGCGACATCGCCGAGGTAGTGACTGGCGGTGACAGAACGCGGTGGCTTACTCGCGCCCGCCAGGACGCCGTTGCCCTCGCGGCCTCGGCATTCGGCACTCTGCTTACTCCGTACGGCATCCATCTGCCGCTCCACGTGCTGGGCT
>JBOHSC010000398.1:0-3304 GCA_050733115.1 Gemmatimonadales bacterium | reverse complement strand
GAGCACCTGGGACAAGATCTCCAAGGTGCTCTTCCTCGCGCTGCCGGGACTGGTCGGGATTTCGCTGGTGGTTGGCGGCATCGTGATCATGAACATCATGCTGATGGCGGTAAGCGAGCGCACCCGCGAAATCGGCATCAGAAAGGCGCTCGGAGCCCGCCGGGCCGACATCCTCGCGCAATTCGTGGTCGAATCGGCCGCCCTCTCACTCGCGGGCGCGATGGCGGGAATCGGCTTCGGGCTGGCGCTTGCCTGGCTCGTGAAGGCGGTGACTCCCCTGCCCGCCGCCGTTGCCCCCTGGTCGATCCTGGTGGGCGTGCTGCTCGGCATCTCGGTGGGAGTCGCCGCGGGGGTGTATCCCGCCAGCCGTGCATCGCGGCTCGACCCGATTCTGGCGTTGCGGGCCGAATGAGACGGCCCGCCGGCGGGACGATCGGATCGAGGATGGCCGAGGGAGTCGCGGTGGCGCTCGACTCACTCCGCTCCAACAAGGTGCGGGCCGCACTCACCATTCTCGGCGTGGCCGTCGGCGTCACCGTCGTGATCGCCATGGGGTCGGCCATCGCGGGAATCAACAACAGCGTCATGGGCATCCTTCAGTCGGCCGGCCCCAAGACGTTCTTTGTGGAGCGGTATTTCTCCGGTGGACTCGACATCTCCGACGGCTCCGACGAGCTCTCGCCGTGGCGGCGGATGCCGCCGATCTCCGTCGGGGAAGCGGAGATGATCCGGAGGCTTCCCTCGGTGCAGGATGTGAGCATCGGAGAAGCCACCGAAGGGCCGGTGAGCTTCGAGAGCGTGAATCTCAAGAGCGTCGGAGTGTCGGGCCGTGGCGCAAGCTGGGTCAACGTGAAGGGCGGCGACATCCTGTCGGGCAGGACGTTCACGCCGTCGGAGTACGCGGCCGGGGCCCTGGTGACCGTAGTCAACGAGAAGCTGGCGGACATGCTTTTCCCCGGCCGCGATCCGCTGGGGAAGACGATCAAGGTATTCGGCCAGCCCTTCAAGGTGATCGGGGTGCATGCCGAGGCCAGCACACTCTTCGGCGACGAGAGCGAGCTTCGGGTGGTCATCCCGCACACGGCGTTTACCAAGGTCGCGGACTACGAACGCGGCTGGATGAACATCGCGGTGATGCCCACCGAGAGGGCCACGCTGCTCGACACCCAAGACCAGGTGACCGCGGCCCTCCGGGGCAAGCGGGGGCTCAAGCCGGCGCAGGTGAACAATTTCGCGATCGTGACCCAGGATCGGGTCGTCGAGATGTTCAACAAGATCACCGCCGGCTTCTTCGTCGCGATGATCACGCTGTCCAGCGTTGCGCTGATGGTTGGTGGCGTTGGCGTGGTCGCGATCATGATGATCTCGGTCACCGAGCGCACCCGCGAGATCGGTGTGCGAAAGGCGCTCGGCGCCACCCGCGGGGAAATCATGTTCCAGTTCCTCGTCGAAGCCGCGACGCTCACCCTGATCGGCTGCCTCATCGGCCTGGCCTTCGGCGCCCTCTTCGCCGCTGGAATCAGGCGCTTCACGCCCATTCCCGCTTCGGTACCGCTCCTCTCGGTGGTGGCCGCGATTCTCGCGTCGATTCTCACCGGCGTCCTCTTCGGGCTCTATCCGGCCAGCCGTGCGTCCCGCCTCGATCCGGTGGAGGCGTTGAGATACGAGTAGTATCTTTCCTCCATGCCCCTTTCCGAGGCTCTGCGGCTCGCCCTCCAGTCCATCTGGACCAGCAAGCTCCGCTCCTTCTTCACCCTGCTCGGCATCATCGTCTCCGTCGGCTTTCTGGTCGTCGTTGTGGCCGTCATCCAGGGAATGAACGCCTACGTCAAGGAGAACCTGACCGGGGCGATGATCGGCACGAACGCCTTCCAGGTGCGCCGGTCGCCCATCTCCGTCGGCCTCCTCGAGGACGACCAGGTCAAGGCGATCTCGAAGCGCCCCCTGATCTCCGAGGACGACGCGAAGGTGATCGAGCGGGCCCTCCCCGACGCCCGCGCGGTGGCGCTTCAATCGGGTTGGCCGACACCATCGAGCGACGTGGTGTACCGGAACCGGACCGTGGGACAGGTGCTCATCTTCGGCATCACGCCGCCCTACCAGGTCGTGCAGGACTACCAGATGCTGGCCGGCGATCCGCTCAACGAGCCCGACGTAACCGAGCGCCGGCTCGTCGTCGTCCTGGGTTACGACATCGCCGACAAGCTGTTCGACCGCGCCGAGAGCGCGGTAGGCAGAAAGGTGCGAGTGGGGGGGCGGGAGGTGACGGTCAAGGGCGTCATCGCGAAGAAGGGGCGCGTGCTGGGCCAGTCGTTCGACGGCTTCCTCCTTCTGCCGTTCAGCACCTTCGAGGCCTTCTACGGCCGGAGAAAGACGACGGTGGTGTCGGTGAAAATGACGACCGCCGAGGAGATCGACGGCGCCATGCTGCGCGCGGAGGAGGCCATGCGTGTCGCGCACCGGCTCCGGCCGGGCGAGAATAACGACTTCACGGTGGACAAGGCCGACGCGCTGGTGGCCTTCTGGCGGCAGCTCACCCGCATCCTCTTCACGGCCATCCCCGCGGTGGTGTGCATCGGGATCGTGGTGGGCGGCATCGTGATCATGAACATCATGCTCATGAGCGTGACCGAGCGGACCCGTGAGATCGGCCTCCGGAAATCGCTCGGTGCGCGCCGGGGCGATATCCGGCGGCAGTTCCTGATCGAGGCCGTGGTGCTCTCCAGCCTCGGGGGCCTCCAGGGGGTGCTAGGGGGGTGGGCGCTCGCGGCGGCCGTCTCGGCCTTCACGCCGCTGCCGGCCCGCATCACCCTCTGGTCGGTGGGCCTTGCCCTCGCAATCGGAGCTGGTGCGGGCATCGTCTTCGGCGTCTTCCCCGCCTCCCGCGCCGCGCGGCTCGATCCGATCACCGCCCTCCACGCCGAGTAGCCAGTGTTCCTCCGCAACGTCGGTGAGGGTGTGTCGATCGCCCTCGAATCGCTCCGGGCGAACAAATTGCGTTCCGGCCTCACGATACTCGGCGTCGTGATCGGCGTGACCACGGTCATGGCCATCGCGTCGATGGTCCAGGGAATCAGGACCCAGATCTTCAACGCGATCGAGACCGCCGGACCGTCGGTGTTCTACGTGATGCGGTTCTTTTCGCAGACGCCGCTCAATCCCGACCGCCTTCCCTACGCGGTGCGCATCCGCCCGGTGCTCGCCAGCACCGATGCCGACGCGCTCGCCCGCGTGCCCCAGATCGCGTACGCCGGGATGTGGGTGCAGCTCTATCAGCGGATGGAGTACCAGGGAGAGCATACCC
>JBOHSC010000397.1:0-2167 GCA_050733115.1 Gemmatimonadales bacterium | reverse complement strand
CCGAGATCCGCGACGTGATCATGTCGGGCGGCGACCCGCTTCTCCTCAACGACCGGCGGCTCGAGGCCATCCTGACCAGGCTGCGGGCGATTCCTCACCTGCAGATCATCCGGATCGGCACCCGGATTCCCTGCCACCTGCCCGAGCGCATCACCCCCGAGCTCTGCGCCACGCTCAAGCGCTTCCACCCCCTCTTCATCAATACCCATTTCAACCACCCCGACGAGCTCACACCCGCGGCGGTGGCCGGTCTCGGCCGCCTGGCCGACGCCGGGATCCCGCTCGGCTGCCAGACGGTGCTGCTCAAGGGCGTCAACGACGATCCGGCAGTGATGAAAGAGCTGATGCAGCGCCTGCTGATGGCCCGGGTGCGGCCCTACTACATCTATATGGCCGACCAGGTGGCGGGTGCCGAGCATTTCCGCACCACGGTGCAGACCGGCATCCGGATCATGGAGGCGCTGCGCGGCTGGACCAGCGGACTCGCCAATCCGTACTTCGTGATCGACGCGCCGGGCGGCGGCGGCAAGATCCCGATCCTCCCTGAGTACGTGATCAGCATGAACGACGAGGAAGTGGTGCTGCGGAACTTCCGGGGGCAGGAGTATGTCTACCGGCAACCGCGTGACGAGGATGCGCTCGTCGCGAGCTTCACGCCGCTTCGGGAGCCTGCTCCCTCGATCGCATGAAGGAGTGGTACACGTCCGGGTGCCACCAGTGCCTGGACTTCTCCATCCGCCCGAACGCTTCCTCCTGCGTCATGGCCCCGCGGTAGCTCCGGGTCGTCGTCATCGCGTCGTAAACGTCCGCAATGCACACGATCTGGGCCGACAGTGGAATCTCGTCGCCCCGGAGACCGTCGGGATAGCCGCTGCCGTCGTACTTCTCGTGGTGCCACCGGATGACCGGCTTGATGTCCCAGGGAAACTCGATGGTGGCCAGGAGCTCGATGCCCCATACGGGGTGGAGCTTGATGATCTCGAGCTCCTGGTCCGTCAGCGGGCCGGGCTTGTTCAGGATCTCGTGGGGGACGCGGACCTTTCCCACGTCGTGAAGGTAGGCCCCCAGCCGGATGGCCGTGAGCAGGCTTTCGTCACTCGAGAGCTGCCGGGCCACTGCCGTCGAATAGGTGGCCACCCGCTCGCAGTGCCCGAAGGTGTAGCTGTCCGCCGATTCGATCGACTGACCCCACTCCCGCACCACGGCCTGATAGGTGTCCTCCAGCCGCCCGACCTTGGACGCCACGTCCACCAGGTCCACCCGCGCGCTGATTCCGCCGAAGAGCCGGTGCGCCGCGCCCAGGAGGCGCAGCGCCTCCTGGTTCCTCCCCATCGTCTGGTAGAGCTTCGCCAGCTCGCGTGAGGCTTCCGCCTCGCTCAGCACCGAGCCGGTGGCCACCGCCTGATCGATCGCGCCCAGCAGGCGCGACTCCGCCAGCGCGGGACGCCCGGTCTCACGGTAGACCACCCCGAGCACCTTGTAGACATCGGCCTTGTCGAGACGAGCGCCTAGCTGGTTGAAGATGGCCAGCGCCGCCTCGGCGTTGGTGCGCGCTTCCTCGAATCGCTGGCGGGCTATGTGGACTTCGGCGTGGTTGAGGAGGCAGAGCCCCTCGAGATGCAGGTCGCCGACGGCGCGGGTGATCTCGAGGCTCCGGCGGAAATAGCGATCGGCGTCCTCCCAGAGCTGCCGGTCGGAGCTGACCATCCCCAGGTTGTGGTAGGCGATCGCGCAGCCCTTCTCCTCGCCCGAGCTTTCGAAGGCGGCGAGCGAGCGGCGATAGCGGATCAGCGCTTCCGCGTGGTCGCCGTGAATGTTGGCGAGAATGCCGAGGTTCTGCTCGATCCGCCCGCGGAGCTTCGAATTGTCGCCCCCGAGGGCCAGCGCCTGGAGGTAACGGTCTCGCGCCTCCTCCATGGCCCCGCTCTCAAACGCGAAACCCGCCAGCACGTTCAGCGCCTCTCCCACCAGTACTTCGTCGCCGGTCTCGGTGGCGACGGCGTAGCTCCGCTCGGAGAGCTCCCGCGCGGTGTCGCGCTCGCCGCGATGGTGATGCTGCACCGCCAGCCGCCTCAGCGCCTCGGCCTGGGTCCGGCGGTCTCCGGTGCGCTCGGCGGTATCGATGGCGGCGCCATAGCACTTCACCGCCTCCTCGACGGAGCCGGCC
>JBOHSC010000396.1:0-5389 GCA_050733115.1 Gemmatimonadales bacterium | reverse complement strand
GCTCCTGCAGGTTGTGACCCTCGCCGGGAATGTAGGCGGTGACCTCGAACCCGTTGGTCAGCCGAACACGGGCGACCTTCCGGAGGGCGGAGTTGGGCTTCTTGGGCGTGGTGGTGTAGACCCTGGTGCAAACGCCGCGCTTCTGCGGGTTCGACTTGAGGGCCGGCGCCTTGTCTTTCGCTACCACGTCTTTCCGGCCGTGCCGGATGAGCTGATTGATGGTCGGCATGCGCTCTTGGAGTTGAGTCACCTGCATCCCCAATTCCGGGACAGACTTGGGAAAGTAGTTGTGAAACAGAGGCAGGTCAAGAGAAACGGCTCCCGGCTCTCAACCCGCCACCACCCCATGCCATTTGCCTCGCCGACTGCATCCTTTCTTGCCAGCCGCTGCCTCTAAATGATTTCCCCATAGCAATATGCAGCACACGACACCCACGGCCCCCAACTTGCCACCCTGATCCCTGCCGGATGCACCCGGCCTGGCACCTCTCCGCCGGAGTGAACGTGCATCGTTTCCGAGTCCCCTTCCTCATTGGCACCCTCGCCGCGGCCGCCACGATTCCTGGCCACGCGCAATCGGACCTGGCCGGAAAGTCATTCAGTGAGGTGACCCACGGCAGCGAAGTCGGAACGGGGCTCTTCACCGTTTACTACAAGCACAGCGAAATCCTCCTCACCCTCACCCCGCGCCAGCTCGACCACGACTACCTCCTCGTCAGCCAGATATCGCAGGGCATCGGCGACCTGGGTCTCGACGGTGGCACTTCGCTCCGGTCGGACCTGGTCCGGTTCCATCGTGAGGGCGACCACGTCGAGCTCTGGGTAGTGAACCCGCACGTCGAAGCGGCACCGGGTACGCCGATGGCCCGCACCGTGGACTACTCGTTCGGCCATTCGGTCGCGGAGTCGTTCCCCATCGCAGCCGAGAAGCGGGAGGGAGAGGTACTGATCGACATCGCACCCTTCTTCCTGTCCGACTGGGCCGACGTCGGCACCATTCTGCAAACCGCCGCTGCCCAGAGAAAGGTGACGGCCACCATCTCGCTCGACGAGAAGCGCTCGAGCTTTCAGCAGCTGCGCCTCTTCCCCACGAATGTCGAAGCCGAAGTGCGGCTCACTTTCGATACGCCTCGCAACCTCTCCATCGAGACCGTCTCCGACTACCGGTGGATTCCGGTGGGCGTGCACTACTCGCTGCTCGACTTGCCGGCCAAGCCGATGCGGCCGCGCTACGCCGACGACCGCGTGGGCTACTTCGTCTCGGCGATGAAGGATTTCTCTCGTGACACGGCGGAGAACTTCTTCGTGCGCTACATCAATCGCTGGAGGCTGGAGAAGAAGTTCCCGGCGGCGGTGTCGAGCGCGCCGGTCCAGCCGATCACCTACTACATCGACCGCACCGTGCCGGTGGAGTGGCGTCCGTACGTGAGAGCCGGAATCCTGGAGTGGAATCGCGCCTTCGAGGACGCCGGCTTCCGCGACGCGATCCGGGTGCTCGACGCTCCCGAGGACAGCGCCTGGAGCGCGGAAGATGCCCGGTACTCCACCATCCGATGGACCGCGACCAACCGTTCGGTCTATGCCATCGGACCCACGAGCGTCGATCCCCGAACCGGCGAGATTCTCAACGCCGATGTCCTGATCTCCGCCGGGTGGATCCAGCGCTGGCGTGGGCAGTCGGGACAGTTCGTCGCCCCGGTTGCTTCGGTCGAATCCGCCTTTGAGGAAGACTCGCTGGGCGCGAGGGCGGGCGCTCCGACTCGCTGGTGCCGTTACGGCGAGAGCATGGGAGGCGATGGCGGGTTGGCCAGCGCCCTGCTCGCCATGCGGGGAGAGATCGCGCCGGGGGAAGCGCCCTCGCGCGCGTACATCGGACAGGCTCTCAAGGCGCTCGTCATGCACGAGATCGGTCACACTCTCGGGCTGCGCCACAACTTTCGCGGCTCTGCCGGCGCGTCCGCGGCCCAGCTCGCCAACCGCGGATGGACCAGCACGCACGGCTTCGGCGTCTCGGTAATGGACTACATGCCGCCGGCCCTCGCGCTGGACCCGGCACGACAGGGCGACTTCTACTCGCCGACGATCGGGTCGTACGACCGGTGGGCCATCACCTACGGATACAGCGGAATCAGCGGGGTGGCGGAGGAGGTCTCGTCGAAAGGCGGCGGGGAAAACAACGTGGCATGGACGCCGGACGCGGAGCTCAACGGCCTGGGTGCCATTGCCTCCCAGGCGGCCGATCCGGAGCACCTCTACGGCTCGGATGAAGACGCCGGATTCGGCGCTTTCGGGCTCGACCCGACCGTCTCACGATACGATCAGACCAACGATCCCCTCGGCTGGGCCCGCGACCGCGTCGGGTTGATCGACGGGCTGTTCGACTCTCTCGAGACTCGAGTGGTGGCACCCGGGCAGGGCTATACCCGGCTCCGGTCGGTATTCACCGATCTTCTCGCCGAGCGGTGGTACGCGCTGCTCGTGACCACCAAGTACCTCGGTGGAGCGACGATCTCGCGCGACCACCGCGGCGACCCGGGTGAGCGGCCGACGTTCGTGAACGTTCCCGCGGCCCAGCAACGCGCCGCCCTCGCCTTCATCACCGAATCGGGCTTCGGCGAGCGGGCGTACCGGTTCCAGCCATCGCTGCTCAGTCATCTCGGACCGGAGCGGTGGAGCCACTGGGGCGCCTCGCCCTACGGCACCCGGGCCGACTTCCCGCTGCACGAATGGGCGCTGAATCAACAGGGCGCCCTTCTCTCGCAGCTTCTCGAACCGGTGGTGCTCGCCCGCATCCGCGATGCCGAGCTCCGGACGGCGGCTGGGGAGTCGAAGCTGGGATTGCCCGAACTCTTCTCCACCTTGAGCGGGTCGATCTGGTCGGAAATCGCGGCGCCTTCGCCTGGCAAGGTGATCCGCGCGCGAAGCATCGCTTCGACGCGACGCGACCTGCAGCGCCTGCATCTGAATACCATGATCCGCCTGGCGATCAATCCGGCCCCTGGCACACCCGAGGATGCTCGCGCTCTGGCGCGAATGACGTTGTCGTCGCTGGGCGCAGATCTCGACCGCGCCCTCGCGGGCCCCAAGGCCGACCTCGACACGTATACCCGCGCCCACCTGATCGACTCACGCCAGCGAATCGCCCAGGCTCTCGATGCAGGGATGATCCAGTCCACCACTCTACAGAGGTAAGAGTCCGATGCTCCCGCTCGACACCGCAGATCCGTCTCCCCTGGCCCAGGCCGCCGTCTACATGACGGGAATTCTCCTTGGCTACACCTTGCTGACCCCCACCGAGGAGATGCAGCGCGCCTGGCAACGGGTGCGCAACGCATGGACCCGCCGCAAGGAGTAGCGCCATCGCACCTTGACAGCCGATGATCCCATCGGGACATTGGCTGTACCGTGAAACACCGTTCCAAATCGCCAAACCCACCTCGCGTTGCGGGCACCAAGGCTGTCGCCCGCGCTCTGCGCATCGCGCGTACGTTCACCGACGCCCGCCCCGAATGGACGCTGGCGGCGCTTTCGCGGGAGCTGGGGCTGAGCAAGCCCACCGCGCTCCGCCTCCTTGCAGCCCTCGAGCTCGATGGAATGATCGTGCGCGACGACACGTCGGGCGCCTATCGCCTCGGCCCGGCCGCCATCGAGCTCGGCGCCCGCGCCCAGCGCTCCAACAGCATCGCGAGCGCCGCGCGCGCCGAAATGGAGCATCTCACCCGCGCCACCGGTGAAACCTCGAGCATCGAGATCCTGTCTGATGACGAGACGGTGATCCTCGACGAGGCCCAGGGCGGCCATCTGATCGGGACCTCGCCGTCAGTCGGCACGCGATGGCCGGCGCACGCGACGTCCACCGGCAAGGTGCTCCTGGCCGCGGCGCTCGAGCAGGACCCCGCGCTCCTCCAGAAAATGGCAAAGCGTGCTGGCGGCAAGCTCCGACGACTCACACCGTCTACCATCGTAACACCGACCCGCCTGGCTACCGCGCTGGCGCGGGTGTCGAAGCAGGGGTATTCGACCGCGATCGGCGAGCTGGAGGAGGGCTACGTCGCGCTTGGTGCTCCGGTGAGGAATCACCAGGGTAGCATCGTCGCCGCTATCTCGCTCGGAGGGCCGAGCACCCGATTCACCAATTCCCGCATCCCTCGCCTCGCCCGGCTCGTCCGCGAGGCCGCCGACAGGATCTCGCAGCGACTCGGCTGGACCCCGCGCTCGGCGGCAGCCGCATCGAGGGCGGCAAGCTCCTAGCCTCACTCCACGGGTCACCCATGCGCTTTCCCGTCAGTCGCCCCGGTGCCGAGGACTTTCACGTCATTCGCTTCGCCGAAGTGCTGCTGATCAAGGCGGAGGCGCTGGCACAACTGCGCGAGCTCCAGGGCGCGCTGGATGCGTACAGCCCGATCCGGGTGCGCGCGGGCCTGCCGGAGCACGTGCTCGGCGTCGACGTGACCAGCCAGGCGTAAGTGCTCGCCGCGATCGATCGCGAGCGTAGGGTCGAGCTGGCCTTCGAGGGCGACCGGTGGTCCGAAGCTGACCCAGAATCCGGGGTACTGACTCTGGCGCAGTCTCGCGCCACGGCCAATCCAAACATCAACAACGCCCCGGGAGAGATCCCGGGGCGTTGTTGTATCGCGCTTTGGCGAGAAGACCTACTCCTCCTCGCCCGCCAGCACCGCCACGAGGGGCTGCGGAGCGGGCTCCTCCACTCGCGGCGGCGGTGCTTCGTAGCCCGCCGGCGGCTGGATTTCGATCTCGGCGTACCGGTAGATACCGGAGCCCGCCGGAATCAGGTGCCCGATGATGATGTTCTCCTTGAGGCCGAGGAGGTCGTCCTTGGCCCCGCGGATGGCGGCATCGGTCAGCACGCGTGTGGTCTCCTGGAATGACGCCGCCGAGATGAACGACTGCGTCGTGAGACTCGCCTTCGTGATACCGAGGAGGACCGGCTCGGCCTGCGCCGGGTCGCTCTTCCGCTTGACGATCCGCTCGTTCTCGTCGCGGAACATCTGGCGGTCCACCGTCTCTCCCTCGAGGAAGTCGGTATCGCCCGGCTCGGTCACACGCACCTTCTGCAGCATCTGGCGAACGATGACGCCGATGTGCTTGTCGCTGATGCGCACGCCCTGCAGCCGGTACACCTCCTGCACTTCGTTGAGCAGGTACTCCTGTACCGCCCGCGGACCCTTGATGAGCAGGATGTCGTGCGGGTTGACGGGACCCTCGGTGAGACGGTCGCCCGCCCGCACCTTGTCGCCCTCGTGCACCCGGAGGTGCTTGCCCGCCGGCACTTCGTAGAGCTGGGGCTCGACCTCCTCAGCAACCTGGGCATCGCCCTGGGCCTCAGGATAGACATAGATCTCGCGCTTGCCGCGCTTGATCTCGCCGA
>JBOHSC010000395.1:0-5268 GCA_050733115.1 Gemmatimonadales bacterium | reverse complement strand
CTGGCATTCCATCCGAGAATTCCCAGCGGGACGACCGCGTACGCGGCGAACACGGCGAGCGACTGCCACGACGATGATCCGAACCCGCCGAGGAGCCAGAGGAAGGCGTTGCGCGTGGCGGCGGAATCGGAGAGCACCATGATGCTGCTCATGAGCGCGATGAAGAAGGATCCGACCACGACCCCCGAGAGCAGCAGCACCCGGGGGTCGAGCCGCCGGCCCGCCACCAGGCTCAGCCGGTACACGAGCGCCACCGCTCCCAGCGCACCGACGAAGGCCGCCACCGGGACCGCCCAGGGGCCGGCGGCCCGGGTGGCGATGGCGAGCACGGCACCGAGCCCGGCGCCCCCCGAGAGCCCTAAGAGATACGGCTCGGCGAGCGGGTTCCGAATCATCGCCTGCAGGGCGGCGCCGCAGATGCCGAGGCTCCCCCCGACCAGGAACGCGAGGAGCACCCGTGGCGCCCGCAGCTCGCGCACGATTACCGAGGCGGGCGCGCCGGAGTGAATGAGACCGGCCCAGACCTCCGCCGGGGAGAGTGCCACCGTGCCCGCGCTCAGTCCGGCAATGAGGGAGGCCGCAACGGCGAGCAGGAGAAGGGCGACCTTCGATCGGCTCACCGCACTGCCCCGCGAATCCTGCCCGACAGCTCCCTGATCGCCTGGGGAGAGCGGGGGCCGGGCCGGTTGAACTCGGAGCCGCTCACCTGGATCAGACGCCGCTCGCGCACTGCGCGCACGACCTGCCATTCGGGGCGGGAGACGAATCCCACCGGACCGTCCGTGGCGGTGAGAATGAGGTCGGGATCGCGCGCCGCCACCGCCTCGATGCTCACGGTCCCCGCGGACGCGGCGACGTCGTCGAAGAGGTTTCGCCCTCCGGCGCGCTCCACCAGCTCGCTCAGGAAACTGCCGCGACCGATCGTCATGGGCGGCTGCTCCCAGACCAGCAGGAGCACCTTTGGCCGGGTGGAATCCGGTTTCGTGGAGGCGGCGGCAAGAGCGGTATCGAACGCGGCACCCAGCGAGTCGGCCGAGAAGTCGTGTCCCGTGACGCGCCCGAGCAACCGCGCGATGCGGTCGACGTCGGAGAGGGCGTCGGTGTTGAGGCGAAGCGCGGGAATTCCCGCCGATCGGAGGCGCGCCGCGGCCTCCGCGTTCCGCGCCGAATTGTAGAGGAGTACGAGATCGGGAGCGCTGGCGAGAATCGCCTCGAGATTGGGGCTGATTCCGTCGCCGAGGCTGGGAACCGCCCTAGCCGCGGGTGGATAGTCGCACCAGGTGGTGCGCCCGACGACGGAGGACCCGGCGCCGATGGCGAAGAGCAGCTCGGTGGTGGCGGGGATCAGCGAGGCGACGCGGTGCGCGGGCGCCCGGACCGCGATGGTGTCGCCGGCGTCGTCGACGACGAAGAGATTGCCGCCCTTCGAGCCGGCATTCGAGCACGAGGCCGCTCCCGCAAACAGCAGCGGGAGGAGCCGCACCAGGCCTGCCCGGCGAACCGACGTGACGCGAATGAATCCGCCCATCTCCCTGGATGGAGAGATGGGCGTGGGCGAAGGCGAGGAGCCGTCGAGCGCGCCACCGACCCTCCCCCGAGGGTGTTCATGGTGGCGCGAACAGAGAGGTCTCCTGGCTTCGGGCCTTCGCTCGCCTTCCCGGTTTCCCAGTGGCGTGTGAGCGGAGTGCCGATTCCCCCGAGGGAACCGTGCCCGTTACAGTGGCGGGGCCGCGCCGGCTTTGCACCGGCTTCCGAGCGTCCCCGTTCGCGAACTTCGATTTTTACTCGTGCGGCAAGTCTACCGGCGCGCGCTCGCCGCCGCAAGAGCGGACTCGAGTGCCGACTTGAGACGCGATCGCTCGAGCAGGTAGCGCCCCCATTCGTCGGCTGCCACCTCGCCCTCGCGGCCCGCGTAACGGGCATCGAGCTCCGCGAGTGCATCGATCAGCCCGCCGGGAGGTGGCGTTTGGGCCGGCGGAGTCTTCCGAGCCGAGAGGCGCCAGGCCGCCAGCGCGAGCACCACGCCGAGGACCCCGACCAGCCCGGCGAGGAGGTATCGCGATGTCCGGCCGGGGCGAGGGAGCGTCAGCCTCACCGTCCGTCCCGAATCCACCCGTCCGCTCCACCGGTGAAACCACCGGCCCTCGATGAGCTGGCTGTCGGCGAGGGCCATGGTGCCGCCGGTGACCCTGGCCGACCCTTCCTCGACGAGGACGTTGAGCGGGCTACCTGAGCCGCCCGGGAAATCGACGAGCTGCCTGTCGCCGGGGATCACGTATTCCAGGGTGAGCTGCTTGTCTCCCGGCGCGATCGGCGCCAGGATGACGACCGAGTCGCCGCGGCGCGTCACGGCATCGGGTGACAGGTCGCTCTCTCCCAGCTCGAAGCCGGCGCTCCCCGCGGGAAGAGCGGCGCTCCAGCTCGGACGTACGGAGTCTCCGGAGACGCGCGCGAGCGTCCCCTCGTTCCGGAGGACGAGCAGGTCGAGTACCGCACGGGCGCCGTCCTGCCCGGGACGCGGCACCACGATGTGCCTCGCGGCCACGGAAACCGGCGCCGAGCTCGAGGTATCGTACACCATGAGCCTCATGGCGGTGTCGGGACGGGCAGGATTGGTATGGACGGGACTCGAGAAATACTCGATGCCGCCGTAACGCGCACTCAGGAGATAGAGGGCGGCGGTATCGGCGCGGAAGCGGATCCTGAAGCGGCCCTTCCGGTCGGCGACGGTCGAGTCCACCGGCCCCTGGGCGTCGCGCCCCACCCGATGCAGAAGCACGCGCGCGCCTCTGGCCGGGAGGGTGTCGGAACCCCGGGGCAACTCGACGATGCCGGCGGCGATGTTCTGGGCCTGGACGGGAGAGGGGCCGCCAAGGGCGACCCAGGCGCCGACGGCGCAGGCGAGGAGACTACGGATTGAACTTTCCGAAGTCCTGCGGGTCCATCTTCTCGAGGTAATGCTTGAGCTTGTCGGCCTCGAGGGACGGATCGGGGGAGGGCTCGTCGGCTTCGACACCGCTCTGGTCGAGGAGCTGTTCGCTGGTGAAGATCGGCGCCCGCATACGGAGGGCGAGGGCAATGCTGTCCGAGGGGCGGGCGTCCACCTGAAAAACGTGGTCGTCGCGCCGGATCAGCAGCTCGGCGAAGTAGGTGTTTTCCTTGACGGCACTGATGAGAACGCGGCGCAGGTCGCCACCGAGCCCGACCAGGACCTGCTTGAGCAGGTCGTGCGTGAGCGGCCGCTGCGCCTTCATGCCCTGCAGCTCCATGGCGATCGCGCTGGCCTCCGCGGGCCCGATCCAGATGGGGAGCACGCGGCTTCCGTCCTTCTCGCGCAGAATCACCACGGGCGTGTTCGACGTCCGGTCGAGTCCGAGGTGGGCCACGGTGAGTTCGATCATTTCGGTAATCTAGCAGGAAGTCAGACCGGGCAAGGACTCGAAGGCAGTCGGCCTCTCAGGTCCCCGCGTCCCAGCTGGCGAGGTACTGCACCTGCTCCGGTGTCAGGGTGTCGATCCCGATGCCCATGCTGTGGAGCTTGAGCTGCGCGATCTCCTGGTCGACGGCCGGCGGAAGGCGATGCACCGACTTTGTCATCTTCGAGTACTGCCTGGCGAGCAACTCCGCGGCCAGCGCCTGATTCGCGAACGACATGTCCATGACGCTCGCCGGGTGACCTTCGGCGGCGGCGAGATTGATGAGCCGCCCTTCGCCAAGGACCATGATGCGGCGGCCTTCGACGACAAATTCCTCCACCATGGCTCGCACTTCACGCCGGTGGGTCGCGATACGTGCAAGTCCGTCGAGGTCGAGCTCCACGTTGAAGTGGCCGGAGTTGGCCACGATGGCGCCGTCCTTCATCCGGGAGAAGTGCTCGGGGCGAACCACGTGCAGGTTGCCCGTCAGGGTGATGAAGAGATCGCCAAGCGGTGCGGCATCGGCCATCGTCATGACCTCGAAGCCGTCCATCCGGGCCTCGAGCGCTGGCACCGGATCGATCTCGGTGACCACGACGTGCGCCCCTGCCCCGCGTGCGCGGCTGGCGACGCCACGGCCGCACCAGCCATATCCGGCCACGACCACGGTGCTGCCGGCGAGCAGGATGTTGGTGGCGCGCACGACGCCGTCGAGCGTGGACTGCCCGGTGCCATACCGGTTGTCGAACATGTGCTTGGTGCGCGAGTCGTTCACCGCGACGATCGGGAACTGGAGAATGCCTTCCTTTGCCATCGCCTTGAGCCGGATGACGCCGGTGGTGGTTTCCTCCGTCGACCCCTTCACCGACGAGACGAGCGCCTTCCGCTCGGCGGTCGAAAGCGTCTCCACCCACTTGCGAATGGGGGGAGCCAGATCGTCGAGCCGGTTGAGGCTGATCATGTGCAGCGCGCTCACGAGATCGGCGCCGTCGTCCTGGGTCATGTCGGGGCCGAACGCGAGCGCCTGGGCGATGTGCGTGTAGTACGTCTCGTGGTCTTCGCCTTTGATGGCGTAGGCGTGTACCCCGTGGTCCCGGACCAGATGGGCGGCTACGTCATCCTGCGTGGAGAGCGGGTTCGAGGCACAGAGCGCGATCTCGGCGCCCGCCGCCCGCAATGTGATCATCAGATTGGCGGTCTCGGTGGTGACGTGCAGGCAGGCGGAGAGCTTGAGCCCCTTCAGCGGCTGCTCCCTGGCGAAGCGGGCGCGGATTTGCCGGAGCACCGGCATGGATCGCTCCGCCCACTCGGTCCGGCGCTTCCCTTCGTCGGCGAGGGTCAGGTCCTTGACGTCGTATTTGGCAATGGCCATCGATGCGGTCATGCGCTCCTCAGCGTGCGGCCGACAGCAAATCCTTCACGCGGCCGGTCTCTTCCCAGGTAAAGTAGTCAACGGTCACTCTCTTCGAATCGTCCTGGTACGTTCCGCGCGACGGCCTGCGGCCGAAATGGCCGTACGACGCCGTCTTCTTGTAAATTGGCCGCTTCAGCTTGAGCGCGTCAATGATACCGCGCGGCGTCAGGTCGAACACCTCATCCACGATTTTCTCGAGCGTGGCGTCGGGAAGGGCGCCGGTGCCGAAGGTCTGCACCATGATGGAGACGGGGTGCGCCACGCCGATGGCGTACGCGAACTGCACCTCGCAACGCCGGGCCAGCTTGGCCTCGACGATGTTCTTGGCCACCCAGCGCGCGGCGTAGGCCGCCGAGCGATCGACCTTGGACGGGTCCTTGCCGCTGAAGGCACCGCCGCCGTGACGGGCCATGCCGCCATAGGTGTCCACGATGATCC
>JBOHSC010000394.1:0-4444 GCA_050733115.1 Gemmatimonadales bacterium | reverse complement strand
CTGAACACCGTTCGGCTCGTGCAGCAGAATTTCAATCCGGGTCTCGCCATCAGTGGCGTGCTGCTCACAATGTTCGATTCGCGGCTCAATCTCTGCCGCCAGGTCGCCGAGGATGCACGGGAGTATTTCGAAGGGAAGGTCTTCGACACTCCCATCCCGCGAAACGTGCGCCTCGCTGAGGCGCCGAGCTTCGGCAAGCCGATTCTCCTCTACGACGTGCAGTCAGTCGGCGCCAAGAGCTATCTCTCCGTCGGCCAGGAATTGATTCGCCGTCTCGAGCCCGCCGCGGTCGTCGATGCACCGGCGCAAGCACCCGCGCCGCAGCCGGAGGTAACCACATGACGGAGACGAAGCGTCTGGGACGCGGACTCGAAGCGCTCCTCGGTCCGATGAGCCGCGAGAAGGCGGAGGCGTCGGGTGCGCTGCGCGAGATCGCCGTGGAGAGCGTGCGTCCGAACCCCTTCCAGCCGCGTACCACGATCGACGAGGCCGCCTTTACCGAGCTTGCCGCATCGATCGAGGCGTCGGGCCTTCTGCAGCCGATCATCGTGCGTCCGCGCAACGGCGGCTACGAGCTGATCGCCGGCGAGCGCCGCTGGCGTGCGGTCACCCACCTCGGATGGCCAAAGATCCCCGCGGTCATCAAGGACGTGGATGACCAGACGCTCCTCACGCTCGCGCTGATCGAGAATCTGCAGCGCGACGATCTCTCACCGATCGATGAAGCCGCCGGCTATCAGCGCCTCGCCGAGGAATTCAAGCTTCCCCACGCCGAAATCGCCCGGATAATCGGTCGCAGTCGTTCGACGGTTGCCAACCTGCTGCGACTGCTGCAGCTCCCGGGCGAGATCCAGGCACTGGTCCACCAGAAGTCACTCTCCGAAGGACACGCTCGCGCGCTCCTTGGGCTCGAGGACGGTGAGCGGATGATCGCGCTCGCGCGCGAAGCCGTCGAGCAGGGGTGGTCGGTCCGGGAAATGGAAGCGCGCGTCCGCGCCGACCAATCCCCGACGGCCGAAGGCGCTACCGCGGCCCCGCGCCGCCCTCGAACGGCACCGCGCACCGCCACCGCCGACACGAAACGCGTCGAAGACGCACTCCGCAAGCACCTCGGCACCGACGTTCGGGTGACCACTCGCCGGCGTGGCCGCGGCTTTCTCACCGTCAGCTACTATTCCAACGACGATCTCGCCCGGCTGCTCGAACTGATTCTCGGCAGGCCCTTCGAGGGATGAAATCCGGCCCGCGCGCGGTGACCGTCGTCATCCAGCGGGACGGGGCGACGCGGTCGCAGACGTTTCGTGTGCCCGTCTGGATGCTCCGAGCGGTGGTTGGCTTCGCAGCAGCGGCCACTGTCGGAGCGATCGTCGTCGCGGCACTCTACGGGCCGCTGGTTCGCGCGGCGGCGCGGGTCCCGGGCCTCGAGCGGCGAGTCACCCGGCTCCAGTCAGACAATGACAAGGTGCGCCAGCTCTCCGCGGCACTCGACAGCGCCGAGTCGCGGTACGCCCAGGTGCGGCAGATGATCGGCGGCGACATCCTCCGCGACCCTCTGACCCTCGGTTCGTCCCTGCCGGTGTCGCCACCGATTCAGGCGAGACTGTCGAAATCGTGGGCTTCGCCGGATACTGACCTGACGGTGCCGCGACGGTGGCCGCTAGACGAGGCGGGATATATCACACGCGGGCAGTCGGCCAGCCGTGATAGCTCCGAAGAGATCCACCCGGGAATCGACGTCGCGATTCCGGAAGGGAGCGTTGTCCGGGCGTCGGGTGGAGCGACTGTTCGCCAGGTGGGCGAGGATCCCGAGTACGGGCTCTTCGTTCTCCTCGACCACGCCGGCGAATATCAGACGATGTACGGACACCTTTCGCGGATTCTCGTGACATCAGGCAAGAGGGTTGCCGCCGGAGAGGTGATCGGGCTCAGCGGAAACACCGGCCACTCCACCGCGCCGCATCTGCACTTCGAGATCCGGGAGAAGGGTGTCTCCCTGGATCCGCGAACCATGGTCAAGGAGGGCGGGTGATGGGAATATTCAACAACGCCGCTCGCGACGAGCAGGGCAATGAGCTCCGCCGCCGCCGCGCCGACCAGATTCCGTTTTCGATCATCGCCAGCGACATGACCGTCGTCGGCGACCTGGAGACGGAAGGAGTGGTGCGGATCGAGGGACGAGTTCGGGGCACCGTCCGCGTCGGCTCCCAGGTGCTGGTGGCCGTCGGAGCGGTGATCGAGGGCGATCTCCATACCCAGGAGGCTGTGGTGGCCGGACAGGTCAGCGGAGCCATCCACGCGCGCGACCGGGTCGAGCTTCAGGCCACCGCCGTGGTATCGGGCGACATCGTCACGGCGAGAATCGCGATCGTCGAGGGCGCGAAGGTCAGCGGTGAGGTAAAGATGGATGTCCCCGGCGTTCCGGAAGGAACCTCGGATTCCCACAAGAGTTGATAAACTGCCCTAAGTTGTGGAAAATCATAAATTTGTAGCTGTTTTTACCCGATTGAGACGCCCAGTGTGTGCAAAATGGCTCTATGGTGTCGTATTGCTGGTGCTTGTCGGATGCTCCAAGTCGGCCCGCCCGGCAGGCCTCCACATCGGCCTCATAACTCCCGGATCAATCGCCGATGCGGCCTGGAATTCAGGCGCCTACGCCGGTCTCCAGCAGATCCATGACTCACTCGGCGTCGCCGTCAGCCATGTCGAGGCCCGCACTCCCGCTGAACAGGACGAGGCACTCCGGAGCTTTGCCGCGCAGGGATACGACCTGGTCTTTGCCCACGGGTTCGAGTTCCAGGGTCCGGCCGAGCGGGTGTCGGCGGAGTACCCGAAGACGATCTTCATCGTGACGTCGGGATCGCGGGCACATGGCAACGTGGCGCCGCTCATCTTCCGGCTCGAAGAGGCGAGCTATCTGGCCGGAATGGTCGCCGGAGGGCTGACCAGGAGCAACATCCTGGGATTCGTCGGCGGGATCGAGCTCCCGCCGATCAAGGCGGCCTATGAAGGTTGGGTGAACGGGGCCAAGGCGGTGAATCCGAAAGTGCAAAGCCGCGAGATCTACCTCAACAGCTTCGATGATGCGGCGGCCGGCAGGGAGGCAGCGCTCGCCCTGATCCGCGCGGGCGCCGACATGTTCCACCACAATGCCGACGCGGCGGCGCTCGGCGTCTTCCAGGCAGCGAAGGAGTCGAAGGACGTATATGTGTTCGGCTCGAATGCCGATCAGACGTCGCTCGCTCCGGATCGTGTGGTGGGGAGCGCGGTGATCGATCTGCCGCGGGCGCTCCTTCTCGTGGCGGAGGAGGTGAAGGATGGGAAGTTCACGCCGAGAATGGAGGCGTTCGGATTGGCTAGCGGGGTGATCCGCTACGTGCCGAATCCGAAACTCGACATGCTGGTGCCGGCGGCGCTGAAGGCGCGCGTCGCCGCGGCCGCGGATTCCATTTCGGCGGGCACTCTGATTCCCGTGCCCACACAATCATTAAAGCAAGTTTCTGCCCAGGCGTAAGAACCTATGCCTCGCGTACCTCTTGCCGAAATCGTCGAGTACCTGGATGGCTATCTCCGAATCGGGGACGTTCCCGACGAGCGGAATGCCGTCAACGGCCTTCAGGTCGAGAATGGCGGAAGCGTCGGCAGTATCGTCGCTGCCGTGGACGCGTCCCAGGCCACCATTGATGGCGTCGCCGCGGGCGCTGACGGCGA
The DNA here is from genome assembly GCA_050733115.1 of Gemmatimonadales bacterium. GTDB lineage: Bacteria > Gemmatimonadota > Gemmatimonadetes > Gemmatimonadales > GWC2-71-9 > CAVVWJ01. The sequence goes on along the minus strand of JBOHSC010000394.1, from coordinate 736 downwards.
CTCCCCTCTGCTCCTCGTACACCACGGCCTCTTCTGGGACGGTAACATCCCGGTCACGGGCCGCCGCTACCGCCGCCTCCTTGCACTTCTCGAGCAGGACATCGCCCTCTACTCTGCTCACATTCCGCTCGATCTCCATCCGGAGGTCGGCAACAACGTTGTGCTCGCCGAGCGCCTTGGCATCGACGTGCAGGGATGGTTCGGAGACTACCGCGGTGCGCCGATCGGCGTGTGGGGACAGGCTCCGCCGCGTCTCGCCGCACGTGACTCCCTTCTCCTCGAGGTCAACCATGCCCTCGGTGCCGCTGCGGCGGGCGCGCGTCTCATTGCGGGAGGGCCGGAGGTATTGGGGCGGGTCGGGATCATCACCGGAGGGGCCGGGAACATGATCGCGGCCGCGCGCGACGCCGGCCTCGATACTTTTATCACCGGTGAAGGACCGCACCACACCTACTTCGATGCCGTCGAGTGGGGCATCAATGCCCTCTTCGCCGGACACTACGCCACGGAGACACTGGGGGTGCAGGCGCTCGCGTCGCACATCGCGGAGCGATTCGGGCTCGAGTGGGAGTTCCACGACCACCCCACCGGAATGTGACCGCGCCCGCTCTCGAGCTCCGCGGGATTGAGAAACACTTCGGCTCCGTGCACGCACTGCGCGGAGCCGATTTTACGTTGTCCGCCGGTGAGATCCACGCCCTTCTCGGAGAGAACGGCGCCGGCAAGACCACACTCA
>JBOHSC010000393.1:0-1730 GCA_050733115.1 Gemmatimonadales bacterium | reverse complement strand
CTTCGAGGTAGGCGAGCTCGACGTCGAACAGGGCGCTGGTGGTTTGGGTGCGGCCGCCCTTGAGCGAAAAGAGCAGCTCGGGGCGGAAGCTGAGCCGCCCCGAGATAGGCGCCAGAAGGTAGACGCCGGTGAGCGACCCCTGGCGGCTCTGAAGCTGGGTGGCCTCGGGCCCCACCAGGTTGCTCTGCGAATATCCCACCATCGCGCCCACCGCGGGGCGCGGGCGCCGTCGTGCGGACGCGGCCGAGTCAGCCTGTGCCGCGGCCCCGCCAGCGCATACGGCACCCAGAAGGAACACGACCGCCAGCGCGCGCCGTGATCGCGGCATGAACCCCCCGGGGCCACCCGGATCGGCGTAAGCTACGGCCTGGCGGACCACTCCGCGGGCGTCAGCTCCGCCCGGTGTGCCCGCAACGATTCCAGCGTGAACGGATCGAGCCCTTCCCCGCCGGTCGCATCGATGTGCGCCAGCATAGCCCGGCGCATGCGCGGATCCCACGAACGGCGGATGTGCCTGGCCGTGCTGGACTGCGCCTCGGCACGATCGGGATACGCCTCGTAGAACCGCGCAATCTGATTGGCCATTTCCACCAGGTGCTCGACGTTCATTCGCGCTCACGTCCAGCCAGCAGCGCCAGCTGTTGCTCGGTGAACTTCTTGAACCGCGACTGCCACTCCGAGGAGTGGAACACCGGCATCACCTGCACCGCGGTGACCTTGTACTCCGGACAATTGGTGGCCCAGTCCGAGTTCTCGGTGGTAATGACGTTGGCACCAGACTCCGGGTGATGGAACGTGGTGTAGACCACCCCGGGCTGCACCCGGTCGGTCACACTGGCCCGCAGGGTCGTTTCTCCTGCGCGGCTCACGATGCCGACCCAGTTGCCATCCTTGATGCCGCGCTCTTCTGCGTCGTGGGGATGGATCTCGAGCCGGTCTTCGTCGTGCCAGTCCACGTTGGCGGTGCGGCGCGTCTGGGCGCCGACGTTGTACTGCGTGAGAATCCGCCCCGTGGTGAGGATCAGCGGGTACTTGCGGTTGACCTTCTCCTCCGTGGCCACGTACTCGGTCAGCAGGAACTTGCCCTTGCCGCGGATGAAGGTGTCGCGATGGAGCACCGGCGTGCCCTCCGGCGTGGCGTCGTTGCACGGCCACTGGATGCTGCCGAGACGGTCGAGCTTTTCGTAGCTCACGCCGGCGAACGTCGGCGTGAGCCGCGCGATCTCGTCCATGATCTCCGACGGATGCTTGTACGGCATCGGATAGCCGAGGGCGTTGCTCAGCTCGCAGGTGATCTCCCAGTCCTCCTTGCCGCCGAGCGGCTCCGTCACCTTCCTGACCGGAGAGATCCGCCGCTCGGAGTTGGTGTAGGTGCCGTTCTTCTCCAGGAATGAGCTGCCCGGCAGAAAGACGTGGGCGAACTTCGCGGTCTCGTTGAGGAAGAGATCCTGGACCACGATGCACTCCATCGCCGTGAGAGCGGCAGTGACGTGCTGGGTATTCGGGTCGGACTGCGCAATGTCCTCGCCCTCGAGGTAGAGGCCCTTGAAACTGCCGTCGAGCGAGGCGTCGAACATGTTGGGGATCCGGAGGCCGGGCTCGGGGTCGAGGGGCACCTTATAGGCCGCCTCGAAGAGCGCGCGGGTCGCGTCGTCGAGCACGTGGCGGTACCCGGAGAATTCATGCGGGAATGAGCCCATGTCGCACGAGCCCTGCACATTGTTCTGGCC
>JBOHSC010000392.1:0-1705 GCA_050733115.1 Gemmatimonadales bacterium | reverse complement strand
ACCTCGGCCGCGTCGCGGCGTCCGCTGACGCGGCGACGCTCGCCGCCGATCACGCCCTGCGCCACCACTACCTGGGATTCTGACCGGAGGGACCGATGCGCGAGTTCGTCTCCTTCACTCTCAGCGGGATCACCTTCGGGATGATCTACGCGGCGGTGGCGCTCTCCCTCGTGTTGATCTGGCGTGCCACCAGGATCGTCAACTTCGCCCAGGGCGGGATGGCGATGCTGACGACCTTCATCGCCCTCACCGCGATCAGCCGCACCGGGTCGTACTGGGAGGGGTTCGTCATCGCCCTGGCGGCCGGGCTGGTGCTCGGCGCGGTGATCGAGCGACTCGCGATCCGCCGCGTCGAGGGCGGCCCGCCGCTCAACGCGGTCATCGTCACGCTGGGCATCCTCGTACTGCTCGAGGGGCTTGCCGGGATCATCTACGGCGGACAGTTCCGGTCGTTCCCCGCGGCCTTCTCCATCGGTGGCCTGAAGGTGGGTTCAGGACAGATCGCGCTGTCCCCATTCGACCTGTTCGTCATCGGATCGGTGCTGGCGGTCGCGCTGCTGCTCACCGTCTTGTTCAGATTCACCGCCGTGGGCCTGCGGATGCGCGCGGCGGCGTTCCAGGCGGAGGTGGCCCAGTTGCTCGGCGTCCGGGTCGGCCGCGTGCTCACGCTGGGCTGGGCGCTCGCCGGACTCATCGGCTCGCTCGCCGGGTTGCTGATCTCGCCCTCCACCCTGCTGCACCCGAACAGCATGGACCCGATCTTCGTGCTCGGTTTCACCGCCGCCGTACTCGGCGGCCTGGACAGTCCGATCGGCGCGGTGGTGGGCGGGCTGGCGCTGGGGATCGTGCTCAGCTACGTGGGCGGATATCTCGGCTCGGACCTGGTGACCCTGTTCGGCCTCGCGCTCCTCATCGGCGTGCTGATGATCAGGCCGACGGGTCTGTTCTCCCGGACCACCGCACGGAGGGTGTGACCGTGCGCCGCGCCCCGCTGCGCCTCCTGGCGGACCAGACGCTGCTGCGCCACCTCACCGTAGCGGTGGCGGGCGCGGTGATCCTGTACTTCCTCACCACGGGACTGAGCGGATTCCGCCAGTACCAGATCGCCAATATCGCCTTCTACCTGGTCGCGGTGGCCGGGCTCACCGTGCTCGTCGGCCTCAACGGGCAGATCTCGATCGGGCACGGCGCCTTCATGGCCATCGGGGCGTACCTCGCGGCGCTGATCATCCGCGACCTCGGGTGGCCGATCGCCGGCGTGTTCGCGGCGTGCGCGGCCGGCACCGCCGTCGCCGGCGCGATCGTCGGTGCCGCCGCCGCCCGGCTGCACGGCCCCTACCTCGCCGGCGCCACGCTGATGCTCGCCGTCGCGCTGCCCGCGCTCGCCACCAGATACAGCGGGCTGTTCGGCGGCGACCAGGGGCTGACGGTCACCATCACCGCGCCGCGCTCGCTCGGCCCGGTCTTCCCGCTGACCCGGTGGCAGGCGTGGGTCACCTGCGCCGCCGCGCTCGTGGCGCTCCTGCTGTTGGCGAACCTGAAACGGAGCCGGGTCGGCCGGTCGTTCCGCGCGGTGCGCGACGACGAGGTCGCGGCCGCGCTCGCCGGGCTCGCCGTGGCGCGGGTGCGGATCCTCGCCTTCGTGGTGAGCGCGGCGAGTGCCGGGCTCGCCGGCTCCATGCTCGCCGTCACCACGGGCCTCGTC
>JBOHSC010000391.1:0-5312 GCA_050733115.1 Gemmatimonadales bacterium | reverse complement strand
GCACCGCCCCGATCACCAGGTCGGCCCGGCTGATGGCGGCGAGGATGTTGTGGCGGTTGCTGTAGGTGGTATCGACGTTGGCCGGCAGCACGTCGTCGAGGTAGCGCAGGCGGTCGAGCGAGATGTCGAGGATGGTGACGTGCGCGCCGAGCCCGGCGGCCATCTTGGCCGCGTTGATCCCGACCACCCCACCGCCGATGATCACCACCTCGCCCGGCGCCACACCCGGCACGCCGCCGAGCAGGATGCCGCTCCCGCCGAACACCTTCTCCAGGTACTTGGCGCCTTCTTGCACCGCCATCCGGCCGGCGACCTCGGACATCGGGGTGAGCAGCGGCAGCTCGCCACTCGGGAGCTGCACCGTTTCGTAGGCCACCGCGACGGCCCCGGAGGCGATCACGGCCCGGGTGAGGTCCTCGGCGGCGGCGAAATGGAAGTAGGTGTAGACCACCTGCCCCTGGCGCATCCGCGGCCACTCGGGCGCGATGGGCTCCTTCACCTTCATGATCATATCGGCCCGCTTCCAGACCTCGTCGGCGGTGGGCAGGATCTCAGCACCCACGCCCTGGTACGCGTCGTCGGGAAACCCGCTGCCGAGCCCCGCGCCGGCCTCGATGAAGACGCTGTGTCCCGCGGCTACGAACGCCTCGGCGCCCGCTGGCGCCAGGGCGATGCGGTTCTCGTTCGTCTTGATCTCCTTCGGCACGCCGATGAGCATGGGACCTCTGGGTGGTGTGTCGTGGTGTGTGGTCGCGCGCCCTGGAGCGCGTCGGGTATTTGAGTCGTCGCGGACCTGAGTCGTCCTAGGTCCGAGTCATCCTAGACCTGAGTCATCCTGAGCGCCGCGAAGGAGCCATGCGTCGGCTGATGCCCCCTTCGCTCCGCTCAGGGTGACTCAGGATGCCGGTCCCAGGCGCACGACCGTCTGCCGCTCCGGGGCGAAGAATTCGGCCGCGACGTCGGCGATCTCGTCGGCGGTGACCGCGTCGATCTCCGCCAGCATCTGATCCAGAGGCCGATACTCGTCCTGGTGGAGCACGAAGCCGGCGAGCCGACCCATCCGCGCGCCGGGGCTCTCGAGCGACAGCATCACCTGGCCCTTGAGCTGCTGCTTCCCGTCGGCCAGCTCGTCGGCCGGCAGCGCGTCCGTGGCGAGCCGCTCGTACTCGGCCTGGATGGCCTCCGCCGCCGCGTCCGCCGTCCCCGGCTGGGTCCCGATGTACACGCCGAGCTGGCCCGACGACTGGTAGAAATGCTTGTAGGCGAAGATCGCGTAGGCCAGCCCGAGCTCCTCGCGCACCCGCTGGAACAGCCGGCTGGACATGCCCCCGCCGAACACATTGGTCAGGATGGCCAGCGCGAACCGGCGCGGGTCGTGCAGCGGAAAAGTGTCGGTGCCGAAAACGATGTGGGTCTGGGCCGTGTCCCGCTCCTCCTGCCGGCGGCCGCCCTGCACGGCAGGCGACGGCGCGACGGGCGCGCGGGCCGGCTCGGCGGCGGCGCCCTCGAACCAGCCCTCGCGCTCGAGCACCGTGAGGAGCTGCTCATGGTTGACGTTGCCCGCCGCCGCGATCACGAAGTTTCCCCGATGGTATCCGGTCGAGTGCAGGCAGCGGAGGTCGTCGGCGGACATCGCGGCCAGGGTCGCCGGGCTGCCCAGGATCGAGTAGCCGTACGGATGGCTGGGCCACAGCTCGGCCGCGTGCAGCTCGAAGACGAGGTCGTCCGGCGTGTCCTCGACCCCGTTGATCTCCTCGAGGATGACGTTGCGCTCGGGCTCCAGGTCGCTCTCGCGCAAGAGCGGCCGGCGGGCGAGATCGGTCAGGATCTCGACCGCGAGCGGCAGGTCGGCGTCGAGCGTATGGGCCTGGTAGCTGGTGTAGTCGCGGCCGGTGAAGGCGTCGAGGCTGCCGCCCCGGACCTCGAGCTCGAGCGCGAGCTCCTTGGCCGAGCGGCGCTCGGTGCCCTTGAACACCATGTGCTCGAGCAGGTGGGAGATGCCCATCTGCTCACGGCGCTCGTGGGCGCTCGCCGTGCGTACGTAGAGTCCCGTGGCCGCCGAGCGGACGCCCGGCAGCTTCTCGGACAGGACGACGAGCCCGTTGGGCAGCGTGGTGCGGAGGAGCCCGTCGTCCAGACTGACCGTTTCCAAGCGGAGCTACTCCTTGGGCAGCAGCGCCTTCCGGGAGAGCTTCATGCGTCCGCGGTCGTCCACCTCGAGCAGCTTGACCTGCACGATGTCGCCCTTCTTGACCACGTCCTCGGTCTTCTCGGTGCGGCCGTGCTGCAGCTCGCTGATGTGAAGCAGTCCCTCGACCCCGGGCAGGATCTCGACGAACGCGCCGAAGGCGGTGGTGCTCTTGACCGGTCCCTCGTAGGTCCGGCCCACCTCGGGCTCGGTGGTGATGGCGGCGACCATGGCGCGCGCCTTCTCTCCCGCCTCGCCCCCGACCGCCGAGATGGTGACGATGCCGCTGTCTTCGATGCTGATCTTGGCGCCCGTGGCGTCCTGGATGCCGCGGATCGTCTTGCCCTTCGGTCCGATCACGTCGCCGATCTTGTCCGGCTTGATCTGCATCGTGAAGATGCGCGGCGCGAACTGGGAAAGGTCGGAACGGGGCTCCGGGAGCACCTTGGCCATCTCGCTCAGGATGAAGAGCCGGCCCCTCCGGGCCTTCTCGAGCGCCTGCTCCATGATCTTGAGATCGAGGCCCTGGATCTTGATATCCATCTGGATCGAGGTGATGCCCTTCTGGGTGCCGGCCACCTTGAAATCCATGTCGCCGAGGTGATCCTCGGAGCCGAGGATGTCGGTGAGCACGGCCACCTTGTCGCCTTCCTTGATGAGACCCATTGCCACGCCGGCGCACGGCGCCTTCATCGGCACACCCGCATCCATCAGCGCGAGCGAGCCGCCGCAGACGGTGGCCATCGACGATGAGCCGTTGGATTCGAGGATCTCGGATACCACGCGGAGCGTGTAGGGAAAGTCCTCGAAGTGCGGCAGCAGCGGCTGCAACGCCCGCTCGGCCAGGGCGCCGTGCCCGATCTCGCGGCGGCTGGTGCCGCGGATCATCTTGACTTCGCCGGTCGAGTACGGCGGGAAGTTGTAGTGGAGCATGAACGACTTGGTCGTTTCACCGGCCACGTCGATACTGTCGATCCGCTGCTCGTCGTCGGAGGTGCCGAGCGTCACGGATACGAGCGCCTGGGTCTGGCCGCGGGTGAAGAGCGCAGAGCCGTGAGTGCGGGGCAGCTCGCCGGTTTCGATGGTGATCGGCCGGATGGTGTCGAGGTCGCGGCCGTCTACCCGCTCGCCCTTGTCCAGCACCTGCTTCCGCATGACCCGATACTCGATCTCCTCGAGCTCGTTGGCGATTTCCCGGGCCTTCTCGGGGAACTCGGCGAGCAGCTGTGCGACCGCCTTTTCCTTGACCGCCTTGACCCCGCCGACGCGGCTGGCCTTGTCGCCCGCATTGATTGCCTGCGACATCGAGGCCTCAGCGGCCCCATCGACCTTTGCCTTGAGCGCTGGATCGATCTCGGACTTGACCCACGAGATCTTGGTGGGCGCACCGGCTTTGTCGGCGAGCTGCTTCTCGATGCCGATGATCTCGCGGATACCCTTCTGTGCCACCTTGAGCGCCTCGAGCACCTCGGCCTCGGAGATCTCGAGAGACCCGCCCTCGACCATGACGATCGAATCGGCGGAGCCGCTCACGACGAGGTCGATGGTGGAGAACTCGAGCTGCTGGAAGGTGGGGTTGAGAATCCAGTTGTTCTCGACCCGACCCACCCGCACCGCAGCCAGCGGCCCGTTCCACGGCACCGACGAGAGGGTGAGCGCCGTCGACGCGGCGATCACGCCGAGGATGTCGGCATCGTTCTCCTGGTCGGCGGAGAGCACCGTGACGAAGACCTGGACCTCGTTCTTGAACCCCTCCGGGAAGAGCGGGCGGATCGAGCGGTCGATCAGACGGCTTGCCAGGATTTCCTTGTCCGAGGGGCGGCCTTCGCGCTTGAGGAACCCGCCGGGGATCTTGCCCGCGGCGTAGGTCTTCTCGCGATACTCGACGGTCAGGGGGAAGAACGGCAGGCTGGAGAGATTCGGTGATACGGTCACTGCGGCCAGGACCATCGTGTCGCCGAAGCGGAGCAATGCGGAGCCGGCGGCCTGCTTCGCCATCCGTCCGGTCTCGACCATCAGGGGACGGCCGGCAAACTGGGTTTCGATCCGTTGTACGGTCACGCTTCCTTCTCTCTTTGGTTCTCTCTGTGGGCGGCGATGTCGCGGGTCACGAGTCGCAGGTCACAGGTACCGTGACGTGCGGCATGCGGTCCGCGACGCAAAGAGGGCGTCCCGACTGGTGAGATCAGGACGCCCCCGGCGGCGCGCGACGACTAGTGGCGGAGACCAAGCTGCTCGATCAGCGCTCGGTAGGTTTCGAGGTCACTTCGCTTGAGATACGTGAGCAGCCTGCGGCGGGTACCGACCATCTTCAGGAGGCCTCGGCGGCCGTGGTGATCCTTCGGATGGGTACGGAAGTGGTCGGTGAGCGAATTGATCCGCTCGGTGAGGAGGGCCACCTGCACCTTGGTGGAACCGGTATCGGCCGGATGGGCTTGGTGCTTGGTTGTGACCGCCTGCTTGTCGAAGCTCATGCTGCGCGTGTCCTCTGGTCGTCGAAATCGCGTCGTAATCTGTTGTAGCACAGTAGAATAACCCGGTCTCTGTCGATGGGCAAGAGTCGAGGGTTACCCGCCAAATAGCCGCCGAATATCATTCGAAAACGCCAACCCCATCAACAGCACGATCAGCACCATCCCGACCATGCTCAGCCGCTCCCGGAGCTTGAGCGGCAACGGGCGCCGGGTGACCCCCTCCGCCAGGAGGAAGACGAACTGTCCCCCGTCCAGAATTGGGACCGGGAGCAGATTGAGGATGGCCAGATTGATGGAAATGAGCGCCATGAATCCGAGAAACGGGTCGAGCCCCATCCGGGCGCTCTCGCCGGCAAGCTGGCCGATCATGATCGGGCCGCCGACCTCCCGCTTGGAAATCCGGCCGCTGAAGAGACCCCGGATCGTACGAACGATCTGGGTCGACGACGATACGGTGGCCTTCCACCCCTCCACGGCGGCCTGGGGAATGGTGAGCGGCTCCGACCGGAAATGGGTCTCGACCGCCACTCCGATCCGGCCCACCGGCCGCGCCTTGCCATCGGCGTCGGTAAGGGTATCCACCACCGGCTTTATCGCGAACGTCAGATGCTCGGCACCACGAGCCACCTCGAAGGAAAGCTCCTTCCCGG
>JBOHSC010000390.1:0-4343 GCA_050733115.1 Gemmatimonadales bacterium | reverse complement strand
TACCACGAGGCCGGCCACGCCATCGTCGCCGTCAAGATCCCCGGCAGCGACCCGATCCATAAGGTCACGATCGTGCCCCGCGGGCGGGCGCTCGGCCTCACGGCGTCGCTCCCCGAGGTAGATCGCCACAACTACTCGAAGGACTGGCTCATCGGCAGCCTGGCGATGTTCTTCGGCGGACGGGTCGCCGAGGAAATCATCTTCGGCGCCGATAAGATCACCACAGGTGCCGGCAACGACATCGAACGGGCCACCGGACTCGCCCGCCGGATGGTCACCCAGTTCGGCATGAGCGAGCGGATCGGACCACTGGCCGTGGGCGACAAGGAGCAGGAGATTTTCCTCGGGCGAGAGTTCGCGCAGCGGCGCGAGATCTCGGAGCGGACAGCGCAGATGGTGGATGACGAGGTGAAGCGCCTCGTCGACGAAGCCTACGCGCGGGCGCGTGAAATCCTGATGGAAAACCGGGAGCTGCTCGACCGGATCGCCATGGCGCTGCTCGACCGCGAAACCATCGACCGCGAGGATCTCGACCACCTGGTCAAGAACCTCCCGTTGACGCCTCGCACCATGCCGCCGGCCGCACTGGCGGCTGCACCGTCCAATCCCTCAGCCAAGCCGGGTACCGCTCCGGCTCGCGCGCCCATCCTCGGCGCGCCTCCCGCCGAACCCGCGGGCGCGTGAATGTCACGCCGCTGGCGCTTCACTCACCGAAGTCGGTGCGTGAGGCGCTCGGCGCCGGTGGCTGGGAAGAGGGACAGGCGGCGAGCGCCGCCGCCGGCGCCCACCATCTAGCTTTTCGACTGACCGGACTGGACCAGGGAGCCCTCGAGGCCCTGGTCCATTTCGCTGGTACCCTGGGCCTCGACGTCTTCACCGGGGATGACTGGGCCATCCTCGCGGGCAGCCGCTCGCGGCTCAGCGCCTTCGCGCGGCCGTGGCTGGTGCCCGCCCCGCTCGCCGAAGCGGCAATGCAGGTCGGAATGGCGATGCCGGAAGACCCCGTCGCCGCGTGGGACACCGCGTGGGGGCGGATTGCGCTCGATCGTCCGGTCATCGTCGCCATCCTCAATATCACCCCGGACAGCTTCAGCGACGGCGGCCGGATCACCGGTGCGGACGCGGCGCTCGCCGCCGCGGCAGAGATGCTTTCGGCCGGTGCCGCCATCCTCGACGTGGGTGGCGAATCGACCCGTCCGGGTCGCCTGGAAGAGCTGCCGGCGGAGGAGGAGCTCCGTCGAGTGGTGCCGGTGGTCGAGGCGCTGGTCCGGGCGCATCCCGGTGTGCCGATCTCGGTCGACACGGTGAAGGCGACGGTGGCCAGGGCAGCGCTCGGGGCGGGAGCGGCGATCATCAACGACGTCTCGGCTTTTCGCCTCGACCCCGCGATGGCTGCCACGGTGTCTGCCGCGAAGGCGGGGGCCGTCCTCATGCATTCGCGCGGGGAGAACCTGGAGATCTCGTCGTATCGCCACGCGGAGTACGGCGGCGACGTGGTCGGGGTCGTGATCGCGGAGCTCCGGGCGTCGATCGAGCTCGCGGGTGCCGCCGGCGTTGCGCCGGGGGCCATCGTCGTCGATCCGGGATTCGGCTTCTCGAAGACGGAGGCCCAGAGTCTCCAGCTCCTCGATCAGCTCGAGGCGCTTCAGGCCCTCGGACGACCGATTCTAGTGGGCCCGTCGCGCAAACGGTTTCTCGGTGTCGCCACGGGATTGGGGATCGAGAAACGCGACGGCATCACCTCCCTCGCCTGCGCGCTTGCCTGGGAGCGAGGTGCCCGCCTCTTCCGGGTCCACTCCGTTGGTGTGGTGCAGCAGGCGCTCGCCTTGGCCCAGGCCGTAGGAGGCCCGTAGTGCCGTTCGAGCAGTTTCCGCTTCCCGTTCTCCATTGGCGCGACCTGCTCGAGATCCTGATCGTCGCCTATGTGATCTATCGGCTCCTCCGCTTCCTGGTGGGCACACGGGCGCTTCAGATCCTGCTCGGTCTCCTCGTCCTCGCCGTCATCTACCTGGCCGCGTTGCTGCTCAAGCTGTCGATGATCACCTACCTTCTCGGGGTCGTGTTGACCTATGGCGCCTTCGCGGCGCTGATCGTCTTTCAGCCCGAGCTCCGTCAGGCGCTGGCGCGGCTGGGGCAGTCGAGAGTCTTTCGCCTCTTCGGCGCCACCGCGCCGCCAGTGGTGGCGGAGGAAATCGCCGAAGCGGTGGAGCGGCTGAGCCGGAGCGCTACCGGTGCCATCATCGCCATCGAGCGCGACATCCGGCTCGACGACTACCTCGAGTCGGGCACGAGAATGCGGGCCACGGTGTCCGCCGACCTCCTGGCGACGATCTTCAGTCCCTATTCGCCGCTGCATGATGGCGCCGTGCTGTTGCGTGGCGATCAGATCGTGGGAGCGGGGTGCATTCTCCCGCTCACCCAGAGCCCGATGAGCGACCGGTCGCTCGGCACGCGGCACCGGGCCGCGGTGGGGCTCTCGGAGGAGACCGACGCTCTGGTGCTCGTCGTCTCGGAGGAAACGGCGACGATTTCTCTCGCGCGAAGCGGCAGTCTGGAGCGGGGGCTCACCACCGAGACGGTGCGGATTCTGCTCATCGGCGTCGTGGAATGAGCCAGGTGGAAGCCCCGCCGTATCGCAGCGCGCTCGCGGTCACCGGCGTGGTGTTGCTCGGCTACGTCCTCACGCTCGCCCCGACGGTCACTTTCTGGGATGCCGGCGAGCTCATCGCGGCCGCACGAACGCTCGGCATTCCCCATCCTCCCGGCACACCGCTCTTCGTGATGATTGCCCACGTGTGGGGCATGATCTTCCCGTTCGGTGAGTACGCCTTCCGGACCAATCTGCTGAGCGCCTTTCTGAGTGCCTCCGGCGCCGGATGCTTTTTCCTGGTGACGCACGAGTCACTCCGGGCATGGGCCGATTCGCCTCCGGCCCGGATCGGCGGCGCCGCCGCCGGCGCGATCATCGGAGCGTTCACCTTCACGGCGTGGCAGAACTCGAACGAGACCGAGGTCTACGCCGTCGCGACGTTCACGATCGCCGCCGTCGCATGGCTTGCCCTCCTCTGGCGCCGGGCACGGGGGACGCCGGCAGCGCCGCGAATTCTTCTTCTGATGCTCTATATCGGCGGTCTGTCGGTAGGCAATCATCTGCTGGCGTTGCTCGCCGGGCCGGCGGTGGTGGTCTTCCTCGTGACCGCCCTGCGAGGAACGCCACCCGCCGGGGCGGCCGTCCGGCGCGAATGGGGGGAGGTGGCGGTGGTGGCGGGTGTGTGGGCGCTCCTCGTCGGCACCGGTCTGGGCAGCAGCTGGATCATCGCGGTCGGCGGGGTGGCGTTCGCTGGCGCCGCCGCCTTCGCAGCGTCCGCGAGAGCGGGGGGCTTTGCCCTCGGCAGTCTCGCGCTCGCCATGGTCGGGGTGACACCCTACCTCTTTACCTACATCCGCTCGTCGCAGCACCCGATGATCAACGAGGCGGCGCCGGCCACCTTCGACGCCCTGCTCGCCGTGATACGGCGCGCGCAGTATCCCCCTCGCACGCCCTTCGACGATCCGACGATCGTGTCCGGCATCGGCAATCCGGGGCGATCGCTCCGGCTCGTCGGAATCCAGCTTCTCGACTACCTCGAATACTTCAACTGGCAGTGGGCGCGGTCGATCGAGAAGGTCGTCGGCGACTTTCCGCTGCGCACGGTCGTGACGACCGCGTTCGCGTCGCTCGCCCTTCGCGGGCTGGCGGTGCAGCGGCGGGCCGATCGCGGCGCCTGGCGGATGCTGCTCACGCTCTTCCTGGTGACGGGTATCGGCCTGGTCGTCTATATGAACTTCAAGCCGGGATTCGCCCGGTGGTACGACGTCTATCCTTCGCCGGCCGATCACGAGGTGCGCGAGCGCGACTACTTCTTCGTGGTGAGCTTCCTCGTATGGGGGCTCTGGGCGGGCGTCGGGCTGGGCGATCTCGTGCGCCGCGTCGCGGCGGCCAGAGCAGGGACCCTTCGCCGTCTGGCTCCCGTCGTCCTGCTGGTCGCGGCGGTGCCCGTGGCGCTCAACTGGCGTGCGGCCACCCGTCGCGGCGTCACCGATGCACGGCTCGCGGCGGACTTCGCATATGATCTCCTCAACAGCGCGCCGCCGTATGGAATCCTCTTTACGTATGGCGACAACGACACCTTTCCGCTCTGGTGGGCGCAAGAAGTGGGGGGCATCCGGAAGGACGTCACGATCGTCTGTCTCGCCCTGGCCAACACCGACTGGTACGCCCGCCAGCTGCGCGACAACCCGGTGCCCGTGTTCGACGAGGCGGCGGCGCCCGCGATCTGGAAGGGGCAGCAGGCGGTCCGCCC
>JBOHSC010000389.1:0-7474 GCA_050733115.1 Gemmatimonadales bacterium | reverse complement strand
GTGGTCAGGTGCCCGAGGTCCCACATCGACCATGCGAAGATCCCGACTCCAATCCCGATCAGAATCCGCGGATCGACGAGCGGCTTGGGGCCATTCAGGAGCTTTCCGCACAGGAGCGCCGTTACTGCCGTGGCGATGCCGCCCGGCAGCAGCACCAGTCCCGTCTCGGTGGGAGTGAAGCGCAGGATGGTCTGGGTGAAGAGCGGAAAGATGAAGAGTCCCCCGTACAGTCCGAAGCCAAGTGAGACGAAGAGGAAGATCGACGCCGCCAGCTCCCGGTTCTTGAGCACCCGGAAGTTCACCACCGGACGCTGGTTGGCCGGCGAGAGCTCCCACCACACCATGCCCATCAGACAGACGGCCGATATGATCGCGAACCGGGTGATCCACACGTCCGAGAACCAGTCGTCCTGATTGCCTTCCTCGAGCACGTACTGCAGCGACGCGACGCCGACCGTGAGCAGGATGATGCCGGCCCAGTCCACCATGTCGGTGGAGCGTTTGGCGTGAGGCGGGTCCTTGAGGAAGGTGGTGACCAGCATCGTGGAGATGATGGCGAAAGGGATGTTGATGAAGAAGCACCAGTTCCACGAATAGTTGTCGGTGATCCAGCCACCGAGGGTGGGCCCCAGCGTCGGTGCGACGATGAGGCCGAGCAGGAAGACCGACTGCACCAGTCCCTGCTGATTGCGGGGGAAGATCTGCCGGATCGTCGCCTGGGCCGTCGAGAGCAGCGCGGCCCCGCCCGCGCCCTGCACCACCCGCCAGATCACCAGCTCCGTGAGGCTGGTGGAGACGCCGCAGAGAAACGAGGCGACGGCAAAGATGATGATCGACGCGGTGAGATAGTTCCGGCGCCCGAACCGCTCGGTGAGAAACGCGGTGATGGGCAGGACGACGACGTTCGAGAGGATGTATCCGGTGCTGACCCAGCTGATCTCCTGCTGGGTGGCCCCGAGGTTCCCGGCCATCTGGGGGAGCGCCACGTTGATGATCGTGGTGTCGAGGATCTCCATGATGGCGGCCGTGATGAGGCCGAGGAGAACGAGCCAGCGGTAGCGTGCGGTGGTGGGGTCGATGCCTTCGGCGGGCAGGGCGGTCGCGGTCATCGCGAATATTCTCCGCGTGCCGCGCCCGCCGCAATGTCAGGAGCGTCTGGCGCTATCCTCTCGTTGCCAGCCTCGCCTCGGGGAGCCGGCCGAGAATCGCGGTGACGGCCCGTCCGAGATTCTTTTCGTACGATCGTTCGTCTCCCGATGTATCCGCCTCGGCATGCCCGCGCCAGAGCAGCTGCCTGGTTCGCGCGTCGATCACGTCGATCACCAACGCGCCGTTCTCATATTCCGCGGCTGACGCGTCCTCGGCGCCTGACGCCCAGTTGCGCCAGCCCTTCGGCCGCCAGACGAAGTCGTAGGCCCAGTCGGTCGGATCGAGGTCCTCGGGGGCGGCGGTGCCGTATTCAACGATCACATCCGACTGGTTGTCGCTCTGCGAGTAGCCGTGCTCGGTGAGGTCGGCGGCAATGTCGTGTCCGAGCGCGTGGGTGGCTGGGGAATTGTCGGGGCGGGCGGGCTCCAGGCGGAAAGTGCGGAGGCTGCTGAGCTCCGGCTCCGGAGCAGCGACTGTATGTACTTCAGTGGCCGGGGCGCAGCCCGCGAAGACCAGCGCCATCACGGCCACGGTGCCCATCATGGGCGCACGCATGGCTCTTCTCCTTTGTTGGACCAGGGCGTTCGGCCCACTCACCAGGATTTTCACGGTGACGGCCGCCCTTCTCCTAAGCAATTCCCGGGGACGCGAAATCGTCATAGTTCCTGGCCGAGCGTGTTCACATGACAGCAAGATGACAGAGCTGCCGCGCACGACTACCCTCTTGACAAGAGTCGCCACGGCCATAAAGTGTCTGCTAAACGCACAACAAAAGGCTATATACGTGCAAGCTTAGATTTGCGCTCTGTAACTTGACTTGGAGCCGATCCGCCCGAAGGTGGGCAGGTTGTGTGTCCCATTAGCCGCTCCTCCGGCTCCCATCGGGGCGCCCTTCCGTTTTTTTCGACTGTTTCACCACAGCCTCTGAAGTCGCCATCGCAAGGACCTCGTCGCATCCCATTCTGGAATCGTCTATTTGAACTGACTCGTGTTACGTCGTTCCGTACCTCGGGACCCAGGAGGCGGCATGATTGACTGGCCTGTGAAGCGCAGGGGCGGGTGCAGGTGGGCTCGGTGGAGTGCGCTCGTGCTCGGCGGTGGTCTGTGCGCGGCCTCGGCGTCGAATCTGGCGGCGACGGCTCCTGGCCACGGCCCTGTCGAATCTGCGAGGGCGACTCTCCCCGGAGACGGGGACCCCACCGGGTACGAGGCATATGTCGCGGCGAGGGGCGGTGTTTTGCCGGTGGGGGCGCGGTTCACGCTCGGCGGGCACAAGTCGGCTGCCATCCCTGCCTTCGCCAGAAAATACGGTCTGCCCTGTTCGGCCTGTCACACCGCCTGGCCCGAGCTCAACGCCTTCGGCCAGCGGTTCAAGGACAACGGCTACCAGCTCGGCAACGACCGCGACTCTCCCATCTGGGTCAACCCCTCCTACATCCCCTTCGCGGTTCGCACCACCCCCCAGTGGCGCCTGGAGCGCACCACCAACCAGCCGGTGGATGCCGTGCCGGGAGATCCCGCCAGCGGGACCGTGGCGCGGACCATTACCCAGTCGGGCTTCGACATCTCCGGCGCCGACCTCCTGATGCTGGGGACGCTCTACAAGGACATCACCTTCGGATTCGTGCCCACGGTCGCGGACGGGGAAGGCGTTGGAATCGAGGCCGCGTTCGTCCGCTTCGACAATCTGGCCAAGTCGCCGTGGGTCAACCTGAAGTTCGGCAAGTTCGAGATGGACAATATGCTCTCCGAGAAGCGGTCGGTCATGCTCTCCACCAACGGCACCTTCTACCAGAGCTACCACTTCGTGCCGGTGGGGGACGGGACCGACTTCGGGTTGGGCGATAACCAGATCGGCGCGGAGTGGCTGGGCCATTCGGCCAACAGCTACACCCGCGTGAGCATCGCCGTACTGGGCAGCACCGATGGCGTGCCCGGCCTCCCCTCGGGCAAGAGCTACGACGGCGCGTTCACCCTGAGTCAGGCGTTCGATGCCGGCCGGCTTGGCGTGCAGCGGATCGGCCTTTACGGCTACCTGGGCCGGCGGCCCACCCTCTTCGAGACCAGCGGCGGCGAGCCGATTCCCGGTACTGGCACCAACAACAAGTCGTTTTACCGCATCGGTGCGGTGGGCGACTTCTTCCTCGGGAAACTCGAATTCCTGCCGCTGGTCATGCATGGCTCCGACGACAAGGACCTCGCCGGCGGGACCCGGAATGCCACCTGGAACAGCGCGCTCCTCGAGACGCACTATTACATCAGCCCCCAGCTGATCCTCACTCAGCGCAACGAGATCATCCGGATGTCGGACCAGGCGCTGTCCTCGACGCCCAAGACCCTGGGCAACATCGATGCATTCACGTTCGGCTATCGCTGGTATCCGATCATGTTCAGCCGGGCCGGACTCGCCATGCTCGGCGAGCTTTCGTTCACCAAGACGATCGGCACCGTACCCCTGAGCGGGGACGGTGTGGGGCTCGACCCCCTCTCGCCCGACACTCCGGTCCGGAGCACCAGCCTGCTCGTGGCACTCGACTTCGACTTCTGAGAGGAGCCCTCGCATGAGGATGAGAACTCCATCGGCGGTGTTCGCCTCGGGCCTGGGCCTTTTCCTGGTCGCGTCCGGACCGGCACCCATCGCGGCACAGGAGACCCAGGTGGGCTCGCTGCATGGCAACGCCGCGGCGGGCAAGCAGGACTATCGCCGTTACTGCATCGGCTGTCATGGTCCAGCCGGAGACGGGAATGGGGAGAACGCGCAGTGGATCGAGCCCAAGCCGCGGGATTTCACCGCAGCCGTCTTCAAGTGCCGGTCAACCCCGACGGGAACTCTCCCGACCGACGAAGACCTGTACCACTCGGTCTCGCGGGGGTTCGTGACCTCCAACATGCCGTCCTGGCTGCCACTCACCCGGCAGACGCGGGTGGACCTCGTGGCCTACGTCAAGACCTTCTCCCCGAGGTGGCAGGCGCACGGGGCCGGGACCCCGATAACGGTTCCGGCGGAAACGCCCGCGACGGTGGAGAGCGTTCTTCACGGACGAGCGCTCTTCCAGAAGCTGGAATGCTGGAAGTGTCACGGGCCCGCTGGTCACGGCGACGGACCCTCGGCCTCGACGCTCACGGACAGCAAGGACAATCCGATCCGGCCGTACAATTTTGCCAGTGGCTCGCGCTTCAAGTGCGGCGCGACCAACGAGGATCTCTACCGCATCTTCATGACCGGTGTGGACGGCACGCCGATGCCCTCGTTCTCCGACAACATCCAGCCGGAAGACGCCTGGGATCTCGTGCACTTTCTTCGGACCCTGCAACCTCCCCCATCGCCCGAGGCGACCGTGTGGCAGGCGTGGCTTCCCGAGCACGCGAAGGAGCTCAAGCCGATCGGTCCGGACCTGGGCGCGGAGTAATTCCCGATGATTACCGACTCGAGCCACAGTCGCTCAATGTCCATCAAGTATCTCGCCTCGGTCGGCCTGGTGGTGGTGGCGGTGTCCGCTACCGCGGCGCTGGGCCACCTCGGCAACAGCCCCGGCACGATCGACGGCACCGTGACGTTCACCGGCACGCCGCCGAAGATGCGGCCGATCGACATGGCGAAGGAACCCTCGTGCGCCAAGCAGCACGCCACACCGGTGATGACCGAGAACGTCGTGACCGGGCCGGGCAACACCGTCGAGTGGGTGGTCGTCTACGTGTCGGGGGGGGATCAAGCCTCCACCGCGCCCGCGGAAGCGGTCCGGTACGACCAGAAGGGGTGCGAGTACCTGCCCCACGTCGCCGCCCTCCAAGTGGGCCAGGCGCTGGAGATCTACAACAACGACCAGACGTCCCACAACATTCACCCGCTCGCGAGGGTGAATCCCGAGTGGAACAAGTCTCAGCCGCCGGGTGCCCCTCCCATCAAGACCTCCTACGACAAGCCCGAGTTCATCGCCGTGAAGTGCAACGTGCACCCCTGGATGCACGGCTATTTCGCGGTGCTCTCCACCTCGCACTTCGCGTTGACGGGCAATGACGGGAAGTTCAGCCTCAAGGGGTTGCCGCCCGGCAAATACACGGTCACGGCCTGGCACGAGCGGTTCGGGACCCAGAGCCAGGAGGTGACCGTGGCCGAGGGCAAGGCCGCCACCGCGGACTTCGTCTTCAAGGCGCTGCCCTACTGAGCTTGAGGATCATCGCGATCAGGGGAGGCAAGACACTCGTGGGCAAACTGTTCGCTGTCGTCATCGCGGTGATCACCATCATTTCGGCGGGCATCTTCATCTCCCGCGTCTGGTGGCTGCCCGCCGACGTGTCGGTGCTCGGCGTCGGCATCGACCGTCAGATGTCGGAGACGATGATCTCCGCGGGCGTGCTCTTCGTGCTCTCGCAACTGGTTCTCGCCCTGTTCGCGTGGCAGTACGGCGACCGGGGAGATGGGCGGGCGATCAAGATCTTTCCGGGTGGGGCGACCCCGATGGTCGTGATCGCCACCGTCCTCGTCGGCGCCGAGATCCTGGCGCTGACGCTGGTGGGAACCAAGGTCTGGGCCGGAATCTTCCTCACACCTCCCGATCCGAAGGCGCTCCAGATCGACGTCCAGGCGGAGCAGTTCGCATTCTATTTCCGGTATCCGGGGGTGGATGGGACGTTCGGGGCGGTGCATCCGGAGCTGATCGACGACGGGAACAACAATTTCTTCGGCCTCGATCCGGCCAACGACACCACGGCGCGGGACGACATCGTCTCGGCCTCGCTGGCCGTACCGGTCAATCGGCCGGTGCTGCTCACCTTGCACGCCAAGGACGTCGGGCACGCCTTCTACGTGCCCGAGCTGCGGATCCAGCAGGATTTCGTTCCCGGGCTGGTCATCCCCCTCCATTTTACCGCGACGCAGGTCGTGAAGAAGGAGATCGTGTGCACCCAGCTGTGCGGGCTGGGGCACTACAACATGCGGGCCTACCTCGAGGTGATGCCGCAGGACAAGTTCGACCAGTGGATGCGGGACCAGGCGGCACTGCAGTAGATCGGCTCCTCCCTCGTCGAGCGACTATCCCCAAGCGATCGGTCCCCCTGAGAGGCCAGGCACATGCGTGATACACCAGCGCGATCCGTTCCGTATCAGCGAGAGACCTCCGACAAGATCGCCATTCTGAAGCACACGCCGCCGGAGGGGTTTCTCCGGAAGTACGTCTTCAGCCTCGATCACAAGGTCATCGGGAAGCAGTATCTCGATCTCGCCCTGGTCGCGGTGGTGACCGGGATGATCCTCTCGTGGTTGATGCGCTTCCACCTGGCCTTTCCCACCGCCTCCATCCCCGGCCTTGGCAAGCTGGCGCCCAACGGGGCGGCCGGCGGCGTCATGACCCCGGAGCTCTACCTCTCGCTCATGACGATGCACGGCACGATCATGGTCTTCTTCGTGCTGACGACGGCCCCCTTTGCCGGCTTCGGCAACTTCGTGCTGCCCATCCAGGTGGGTGCGGAGGACATGGCGTTTCCGCGCTTCAACATGATGTCGTTCTGGGTGACCTTCCTTGCATTCCTGGTCCTCGTCGCCGCGTTCTTCGTTCCGGATGGGCCGCCGCTGTCGGGCTGGACCGCCTATGCTCCGCTCAGCGCCCTGGGCAAGGACGCCGGCCCCGGACAGGGCACCGGCCAGACGCTGTGGGCGGTCTCGATCGCGCTGTTCTGCATCGGCCAGTTGCTCGGCGCCCTCAACTTCATCGCGACCACGCTCGACCTGCGCACCAGGGGCATGACCCTCTCGCGCCTGCCGTTCTCGACCTGGGCCTGGTTCATCACCTCGGTGATCGGCCTGATCGCGTTCTCGGTGCTGCTGCCGGCGTGCATTCTCCTCATCCTGGATCGGGTGGCGGGCACCAGCTTCTTCGTCCCGGGCGGCCTGGTCGTCAGCGACCGGCTGCAGCCGCATTCCGGCGGCTCACCACTCCTGTGGCAGCACCTGTTCTGGTTTTTCGGGCATCCCGAGGTCTACATCGCCATTCTGCCGGGATTCGGCATCGTCTCCCATATTCTGCCGGTCTTCGCCCGGAAGCCCCTGCTCGGCCCGAGGGTGATGATCGGGTGCATGATCGCTATCGGCTTCCTGAGCTACACGGTGTGGGGCCACCACATGTTCCTGAGCGGAATGAACCCGCTCTCGGCGACGCTGTTCTCCGTCCCCACGCTCATCATCACCATCCCGGCCACGATCGTCACGCTCCTCTGGATCGGCACGGTCTACGGCGCGCGATTCCGGTTCACCACGGCGGCGCTGTTCTGTCTCGGCTTCATTTCCGTGTTCGTGAGCGGCGGCATCAGCGGCTTCTTCCTGGCCCAG
>JBOHSC010000388.1:0-1514 GCA_050733115.1 Gemmatimonadales bacterium | reverse complement strand
AGCTTTGTCCCAGGCGAGCAGCTCCAGCGCCATGGTGGCGGCCTGAAGGTTCAAATCCATTTGGTGGCGGCGCACCTTCGTTCCACAGCCGCAGAAGCACTCCATCACTGGCAGGATCCCAGATGTCAAGAGAGGCGCAAAGGTGGCGGCCCCATCCCCGACGGCGGACGAACCTCAGGCTAGTCGCGCGGGGATCCTGTGGACCTCGAACAGGTTCGTCCCCAGTTTCTGCTCGGGCAGCCCGGCGACGATCGCCACCAGGTCCCCCGGCTCGGCGATGCCGTGGTGGGCGGCGAGCGCTACGCAACTGGCAAGCAGGTCGCGGATCTCCGATTCGTGCTCGGACTGCACCGCGGTGACCCCGAACAGGAGGCTGAGCCGGCGCACCGTCTCGATCCGCGGTGAGATCGCCAGCACCGGCACGTTGGGCCGGTGGGCGGAGATCAGGCGGGCGGTGCGCCCGCTGGTGGTCGGCACCACGATCGCTTTCAGGCCGAGCCGGTAGACGGCGCCGACGGCGCCCTGGGCGACCGAGTCAGAGACGTCGGAGGTGGCCTGGTCGGTGCGGGAGAAGAGCCAGTCTCCATAGGGCAGATCGGGCTCGGTGGCGCGGGCGATCTGGTCCATCACCCGCACCGCCTCGACCGGGTGCTCGCCGACCGCGGTCTCCTCGGAGAGCATGATCGCGTCGGTGCCGTCATAGATCGCGTTGGCGACGTCGGTCACCTCGGCCCGGGTCGGGCGGCGGGCGGTGACCATCGAGGCCAGCATCTGGGTCGCGGTGATCGAGGGCTTGGAGTGCAGGCCGGCGGTGCGGATCAGCCGCTTTTGGGTGATCGGCACCTCGGCCAGCGGCACTTCGATCCCGAGGTCACCGCGGGCGACCATGATCCCGGCCCCCGCCGCGGCGGCGATCGACTCGACGTTCTCGGCCGCCTGGGGGCGCTCGATCTTGGCGATCAGGGGGATTGTGGAGCCGAGTGCGTCAAGGCGCTCTTGGACCGGAACCAGGTCGGCGGCGGTGGAGAGGAAGGAGACGGCGAGCAGGTCGATCGCGTGCTGGGCGGCAAACTCGACCCAGCCGAGGTCGCCATCGGTGGCGGCCGGCAGGGCGGCGCCGCCGGGGATGTTCATCCCCTTGTGGGAGGAGAGGGTGCCGCCGACCTCAACCTCGCAGTCGACGCCGTCTGGCTCCGGGTCGCGGACCCGCAGCCGGATCGCGCCGTCGGCGAGGTAGACGAGCTGGTTCTCCTGCAGGCCGGTGACGCCCGCCCAGGAGACAGGGATCGTCTCGCGGTCGCCCTCGATCTGGCGCGGCGTGAGGGTGACGTGGGTGCCGGTCTCGAGCTCGGCGTAGTCGTCGCGCAAGCTGCCGATGCGGAGCTTCGGCCCGGGCAGGTCGCCGAGGATCGCCACCTGCCGGCCGAGCGTGTCGGCGGCCTTGCGGATCGTCTCGATCGTCTGCGCGTGTTTGTCGGGGCCGGCGTGGGAGAAGTTGAGGCGGAAGACGTCGG
>JBOHSC010000387.1:0-3777 GCA_050733115.1 Gemmatimonadales bacterium | reverse complement strand
GGTGTACGTCATCCACCGGCGCGACGAGTTCCGGGCGTCGAGGATCCTGCAGGAACGGCTCTTCGCCAATCCGAAGATCGAGGTGCTCTGGAATCGCCATGTGCGCGAGCTCCATGGCGACCCATCGGGACTCAAGTCGATCGAGTTGGAAGACGCCATCACCGGCGAGCGCTCGTCTCTCGCCGCCACCGGCGCCTTCGTCTTCATCGGCTTCCGCCCCAACACCGGACTTGTGCGGCATCACTTCGCTCACGACTCGGCGGGATACATGATCACCGATGACCGCATGATGACCTCGATTCCCGGGCTCTTCGCCGCGGGCGACGTGCGGGTACAGCTTACCCGCCAGGTCACCACCGCCGTCGGGGACGCCACCACCGCCGCGATCGCCGTCGAGAAGTACCTCAAGGAGCGGCGCGGGCAGCCCGTCGGAGTCAGGGCCGGTGTCTGATCTCGAAGTCGTCTCGATGCCCAACGGGCAGTTCGTCCAGAACTGCTACCTCGTCGCCGATCGCGCATCGGGCGAGGCGGTCATCATCGATCCCGGCGAGGAGCCCGCGATGTTCCTCGCCGAGCTCGATACCCGCGGATGGACCCTCGGCGCCATCTGGCTCACCCACGCCCACATCGATCACATCATTGGTGTCGGCGCGGTGCATCATGCCACGGGAGCGCCGATCCACCTCCACCCCCTCGACCGCCCCATCTACGACGCCCTTCCGCAGTTCGGGAGCTGGGTCGGAATGCAGCTCGATCCGCCGCCGCCTCCGGACCTCGAGCTCAAGGCCGGCGGCGTGCTGAGCGTCGGCCGGCACCAGTTCGAGGCCCGCTTCACGCCCGGGCACTCGCCGGGGAGCGTGAGCTTCGTGGGCGAGGGACGCGTCTTCGGCGGCGACGTGCTCTTCAACGGCTCCGTGGGGCGCACCGATCTTCCCGGCGGCGATCTCGCCACGCTCATGGCCACGATCCAGTCACAGTTTCTCTCGCTGCCCGATTCCACTGTCGTGCACAGCGGCCACGGCGCCGACACCACGATCGGCATCGAGCGGCTCACCAATCCGTTTCTCGTCGGTGCCTACCGAATCGGTTGAAGCGCGGCCCGCCCCATCGGCGGCCGCGCCTGCCCCCACCTGCAACCGCTGCGGCCTTTCCGTGCTGGTGCGGCCGGGCGGTTGCAAGAGTCCCTGCCCCAACTGCGGCACCGTCTACCCGCTCGGGGACTGTTCTGACTGATCGCGCGGCGGGAATCCTCGACCTGGAGCTGGTCGCGCCGGCGGGAACCCGCTCGTCGCTGGACATCTCGCGTATCGCTCTCCCCTCGAGGCTCCGTCCCGCCGCGCAGCTCGGCGTCCTCGACATCACCGAATTCTTCGGCGACACCACCGGCGGCGTCCGAACCTATCTCCTGGAGAAGGCGCGCTACGTTCAGCGCCGTGACACCCTGCGCCAGACGATCGTGGTACCCGGCGCCCGCGACGAGATCCTCGAGGCTTCCGGGGTCCGCTGCTACCGTCTCCGTGGCCCCTTGGTGCCCACCCAGAAGCCCTACCGCTTCATGCTTGCCACGAGATCCACCAGCCGCATCGTCGCGCACGAGCGCCCCGACCTGATCGAGGTGGGCAGCGCCTGGTTCGCGCCGTGGCTGGTGCATCTGGCCACCCGCCAGTTCGACGTCCCCGCCGTCTGGTACTACCACAGCAACTTTCCGAGAGTCATCGCGCCCCGCCGCCCCGGAATCGGCCGGTTCCGCCGCGGGGTGAGCGCACTCGCGTGGAGCTACGTGCGCCGGCTAGGCCGGCTCGTCCGGGCGACACTCGCGCCTTCACGCACCGTGGTGCGAGAGCTCGAGGAGGCGGGGGTGGAGAACGTGATTCGCGTCCCCCTCGGCGTCGATCTCGATCTCTTCCATCCTTCGCGCCGCGAGGCCGCCGCCATGACTCGGCGCTACTACGGTCTCCCCGAGGGGCCGCTGGCGCTGTACGTCGGACGCCTCGCCGGCGAGAAGGAAGTTGACCTCCTGCTGCGGGGATGGCCCGAGGTGGAGCGCCGCACCGGCGCGAAACTGGTGCTGGTGGGTGACGGGCCCGCGCGCGCCTCACTTCGCCGGACGCCTGGTGGAGAGCGCGCCATCTGGCTCCCCTTCGAGCACGATCGCGACCGCCTCGCCGACCTCCACGCCGCCGCCAGCTGTTGCATCGCCCCCGGCTCGCTCGAGACCTTCGGTCTTTCGGCGATCGAGGCCTTCGCGAGCGGCACGCCGGTCCTCTCGGCGGACGAGGGAGGAGTCGCCGAGAACGTTAGCCTCTCCGGGGGCGGACGGCTCTTCGCCTCTCGCAGCGCGGGCTCGCTCGCGGAAGAGGCGATCGGCCTCCTCGGATCCGACCTCGCGGCGATCGGCGCCAAGGGTCGCCGCTACGCCGAGGAGAATCACGGCTGGGAGCGGGTGCTCGACGGACTCTTCGGGATCTACCGCGGAGTGCTGGGCCCGTGATGCTGCTCGTGTCGATTCATGACGTGACGCCCGCCTACGCCGGGGAGGTCACCCACCTCTGGGCCATGTGCGCCCGCCACGCGGTGACGCCCGCGCTCCTCGTGGTACCCGACTGGCACGGCGAGTGGCCGCTCGAGCAGCATTCGAGATTCGTCGCCTGGCTGCGCGCGAGGGCCGCCGAGGGCGCGGAGATCGTCCTGCACGGCGAACGGCATGACGAGTGCGGCCTCGAGCGCACCCGGGGCGACGGGATGCGCGCATGGGGCAGGACGGCGCACGAGGGAGAATTTCTCACGCTCGACGAGCCCGCAGCCCGCGAGCGGATCGACCGTGGCATCGCCCGCCTGCGTGTGCTGGGAATTCCGCCGGTGGGGTTCGTTCCGCCGGCGTGGCTGGCGACGGAAGAGGGACACCGAGCCGCCGCGGCGGCGGGGCTCGCCTTCAGTGAGGACGACGTCTCGATCCGGCTCCACGCCAGCGGCCGCCGCCTCCGCTCGCCGGTGGTTCGCTGGAGCTCCCGCACGCCGCTCCGCGCCTTCGGATCGGTCGCAGTGGCGCACGGACGATGGGTGTTCCAGGGCGGCGCGCGCTTTCCCCGGCTGGCACTTCACCCACAGGACCTGTCACACCCCGCCACGGCGCGATCGCTCGAGCCCGCGCTCCAGCGGTGGCTTCTCCGCCACCGGTCCGCCGACTACGCCGAGGTGCTGTCGGCTGCAACCGCATGACCCTGCTCCACGCCCACATCCTCTGCGCGGCCCTCGTCGCGGCCGATCTCATCGCGCGCGCCTGGCGGATCCAGTGGATCGTTCAGGGGCTCGGCCATCGCATCTCGTTCAGGGACTCGTTCGTCCTGAACGCCTTCGGCGACGCCGCCTGCGCTCTCACGCCGCTCCGCATCGGTGGTGAGCCGGCCCGGCTGGCGGGAATGCTGCGCAGCAGGGTGCCGGCGACGGCGGCGTTCGTCGCGATCAGCCTGGAGGTGATCGCCGCGTGGCCGGTGATCATCGTGATCGCCGGGTGGCTCATCTGGGAGTATGCCCCGGCTTGGTGGGCGCTGGCCGGACCGCGCCTCGGGGCCGCGGCGGCGGGGGCTTGGCCCTGGGTCGTCCTCGTCGCGCTGGCGAGCGTGGTGGCGTGGCGGGCGGCTCGTCGCGTCGCCTCACCGGCCACGCGGTATCTGCGCCGTCCGATCCGGCGCGCGCTGGTCTACTGGCGGCGGATGCCGAGGTGGCCGCTCGTGGCGAGCATCCCGATGACGCTGGTGAACCTCGCCACCCGGGAGG
>JBOHSC010000386.1:0-7627 GCA_050733115.1 Gemmatimonadales bacterium | reverse complement strand
GGAGCAGCGAGTACTCGTCGAGGCGGGGCTTGCCGCCGTGCGCGACGATGGAGCCGTGATGCCCCGCTTCCGCGGGCGGCTCCTCTTCCCGATTCACGATCTGCGCGGGCGGCCCGTGGCGTTCGGCGGGCGTCTGCTCGGGCCGGGCGAGCCCAAGTACCTCAACTCGCCGGAGAATCCGATCTTCCACAAGGGTCGCCAGCTTTACAATCTGCATCTGGCCAAGGGCGCGATCCGCAAGGCGGAGTCGGTCATTCTCGTCGAGGGTTATTTCGACGTGCTGCGGCTGGTGCTCGCGGGGGTGGAGCATGTGGTCGCTCCGCTGGGCACCTCGCTCACCGCCGACCAGGCCGCGCTGCTCAAGCGGTTCGCGCCGTCGGCGACGCTCCTCTACGACAGCGATCAGGCCGGTCTTCGCGCCACCTTCCGAGCCGGCGACGAACTGCTCCGCCACGGCATTCGAGTCCGTGTGGCCACACTGCCTCCAGGCGAGGATCCCGATACCCTGGTCAAGGCCGGTGGCGCGGCGGCTCTCGAGCCGATCCTCCGTGACGCGATGGACCTCATCGAGCGCAAAATCCGGCTCCTCGAGCTCAAGGGATGGTTCGAGGGGGTGGACCACCAGCGAGAGGCGCTCGACCGGCTGCTGCCCACCATTCGCGCCGCCTCGGACTCGTTGACGAAAGAGCTCTATCTGTCGCGGGTGGCCGAGCGCTCGGGTGTCAGGCGGGAGGCCCTCGAGCGAGAGCTGGCAAGCTCGCCGAAGTATGCCGCTCCGGCCCCGCAGCCTGCCTCACCAGCTCCGACTCGGGAGCGGCAGAGGCAGCCCGCTGTGCGCACGCCGAGCACCGAGGCGCGCCTGCTCCAGACCATCTTTCTCAGGCCCGAGCTGGCGAAGCAGGCGGCACAGGAGCTCACGCCGGAGCTGTTCGAGCGGCCTGTGTTCAGGGAAATGTTCGGCGTGCTGACCCGGAATCCCGAGGCCGCCGTGCAGCTTCCCGCCGAGCTTTCCGAGGACGGGCAGCGCGCCTGGACCCTCCTCAAGGAGTCGGCCGCAAACGTCATCGGGCCTTCGGCAGATGACATCTTCGCCTCATCCGTTCAGATTCTTGTGGCTCGGCCGGAATACCGGAAGATCCACACCCTGACCGACCCTGGTGAAAAGCAGCGGCGCCGGGCGGTGCTGCGCAAGCAATATCCCGAAGCCGATCGCTGGTACGAATGGAAACGACTCCGCGGACGCAAAGAGGCCTGAATGCATGCTGATCTCGTAAAACTGCTGGACCTGCAGAACAGGGACTCCGTGGTAGACGAAATTCACCAACGCATGGAGGCGCTCACCGGCGAGTTCGCCGGGCTCGACAAGATCCTTCAGGGGGCGAGAGATCTCCTCGAGGGCGCACGCCGGGCCGCGGCCGATGGAATCCGGCGCCGCAACGAGCTCGAGGCCCGGGTGGACAGCTACCGCCTGCTGCAGGAGCGCCGCACCCTTCGCCTGGAGCACGTGCGGAACCCGAAGGAGGCGGCAACGCTGATGGCCGAGCTCGATCTCGCGCGCTCGGTGATCGCGAAGGAAGAAACAGAGTGGGTGCGCAGCGCCGAGGCCGTGGGATCGCTCGAGCTCAAGGTGGCGGAAGAGGAGAAGAAGCTGGAAGCGCTCGCCGAGACCCAGCAGCCGGAACGATCGAAGCTGGAAGCGAGACGCGCGGAGCTCCAGGAGGAGCTCCACGGAGCGAAGCGGGAGCGGGAGGAGAGCGCATCGCGCATCGAGCGACAGCTCCGCACTCGCTACGACCGACTTCGCCGCTCCCGTGCCGCCGATGTCGTCGTTCCCCTCCTCGGTGGTACCTGCGGCGCCTGCCACACCTCCATCCCCCTCAATCGTCGAAGCCAGATCCGGAGCGGTGCCGTCCTCGACACCTGCGAAGGGTGTGGCGCGATCCTGTACCCGCAGGAGGTCGCAGGATCGGCATGAGACTATCGAAAGCGACTATTCTCGAATGGTGAACGTCTTTCCCGCGCCCATGCTGCGCTGGGTGTTGTCGCCGCAGCCCGATCCCGCCGTCGTTGAGCATCTCGCCTCGGCGCTCTCCCTGCCGCACGCCCTCGCCGCGCTGCTGGTCCAGCGTGATCATGCCGACCAATCGGCCGCGCGCGCCTATCTCCGTCCCGCGCTCGACGAGTTGTCGGATCACTCGAGGCTGGCGGGAATGGCCGAGGCGGTCGATGCCATCGCGGCCACGGTGCGCGCCGGGGGCACCATTCTGGTGCATGGCGATTACGATGTCGATGGCCAGTGCGCCACCGCGTTGCTCACGCGGGCGCTCCGCGCCGCCGGGGCCGACGTGACGCCCTTCCTCCCGCACCGTCTGCGCGACGGCTACGACTTTGGCCCCGCCGGGCTCGAGGCGGCGCGGCGCGCGGGGGCCTCGCTCATCATCACCTGCGATTGCGGGATCACCGCCGTCGAGACGGCGCGGGCCGCACGGGCGGAGGGGATCGGGGTGGTAATCACCGATCACCATCTCCCCGGCGAGGAGCTGCCCACCGCGCTCGCCATCATCGATCCGCAGCGCCCCGACGATACCTCGGGTGCCACGGCGCTCTGCGGCACCGGGGTGGCGTTCAAGCTCGTGCAGGCGCTGGTGCCGGCCCTCAAGCTTCCGCCCAACCTGCCGTACTACCTGCTCGACCTCGTGGCGCTCGCCACTGTCGCCGACGTCGTCCCGCTCGTCGGAGAAAATCGTATCCTCGTCAAGCACGGCCTGCGGCTCCTCGGCGAATCGCGCTGGCCCGGCCTCCGCGCGCTGCTCCAGGCCGGCGGCCTGGCGGAGCGGGAGCTCCGGGCGGGTCATCTGGGGTTCATCCTCGGGCCGCGTCTCAATGCGGCGGGACGGATCGGCGACGCCACTGACGGGCTCAGGCTGCTGCTCACCGACGATCCCGCGGAGGCGCAGGAGCTGGCGCTCCGGCTCGAGGGATTGAACGTCGAGCGGCAAGCTCTCGATCAGCGCATCCTCGACGAGGCGCTCGCGCAGCTCGAGCAGGAAAGCGATCTCGAGCGCGACGCCGGGTTCATCCTCGCCGGTGACAACTGGCATCCGGGAGTGGTCGGCATCGTCGCGTCGCGGGTGGTGGAGCGGTACGGGCGGCCTACCTTTCTGATCGCGTTCGACGGAGATATCGGCAAGGGATCGGGGCGGAGCATCTCGCGCTTCAACCTGCATTCGGCGCTCCTCTCGTGCGGCGATCTGCTGGAGCGGTTCGGCGGGCACCACATGGCCGCGGGACTCACCATTCGCCGCGACCGGCTGGAGGAGTTCCGTGAGCGCTTCGGCGCACTGGCCCGCGAGGCGCTCGGGCCCGAGGACCTGGGTCCCGAGCAGCGGGTGGATCTGGAAATCGGTCTCGGCGAGGCAACGCGCGAGCTGGAGCGGATGATCCGGCATCTCGAGCCATGCGGCATGGGCAATTCGAGTCCGGTGTTCGGGGTGCGCGGGGTTCGCTTCGCCGGCCGGTCGAGGGTGGGGAAGGGACATCTCAAGGGCGTGCTCGACGACGGGAGGAATCGCCTGCCGGTGATCGGCTTCCAGTGGGCCGACCGGGTGTCGTGGCTGGGCGATGCCCTGGTGGACGTGGCCTTCCGGCTCGAGTGCAACGAGTGGAATGGGCAGTCGACGCTCCAGGCGCGGCTCTGCGCCCTGTCGCCGCACGCTGCCTGAAACCTGGATGCGAGTGGTTGGCGGCGAGTTCGGCGGCAGGCGGCTCGTCGTACCGCGCGACTCGCGGGTGCGCCCCACCGCCGACCGGGTGCGCGAGGCGTGGATGAGCATCCTGGGCGAGTCGCTGGCGGGGGCCCGAGTCCTCGATCTCTACGCCGGCAGCGGCGCGCTGGGCCTCGAGGCGCTCTCCCGCGGCGCCGAGTCGGCGTCGTTCGTCGAGCTCAACCCGCCATCGCTCACCGCACTCCAGGCAAATATCGAGTCCCTCGGCGTCGAGTCGCGCACCACCGTGCACCGTGGCGACGCGCTGCGCTTCGCCGGCCAGCTCGGCGCCGAGGCATTCGACCTGGCGCTCGCCGACCCGCCATACACCGCCGATGCCGCCGCCCGGCTCGTCGCCCTCTTCCGCCGGGTCCCCTTCGCGCGCATTCTTTCCGTCGAACATCGGGCCGACCAGCGCATTGACGGGGACCACACCCGCAGGTACGGCGACACGGCTATCACCTTCTGCCACGCCCCATGACGCGCATCGCGATCTACCCAGGGTCGTTCGATCCGCCCACCAAGGGCCACGAAGATCTCATCCGCCGGAGCCTGGCGCTCGCGGACAAGGTCATCGTCGGCGTCGCCGTCAATGCCGCCAAGCAGCCGCTCTTTCCGGTCGAAGACCGGCTGGCGATGCTCCGGGGCGCCGTGGGCGGCGACCCACGCGTCGCCTTCGAGTCGTTCGACGGGCTCCTCGTCGATTTCGCCCGGCGCGTCGGCGCCTCGGTCGTCGTTCGCGGCCTTCGCGCGGTCAGCGACTTCGAATACGAGTTCCAGATGGCGCTCATGAACCGCCAGCTCCACCCCGCGCTCGAGACCGTCTTTCTGGTGCCCGCCCTCGATCTCACCTATCTCAGCTCAAGCCTCGTGCGCGAGGTCGCCCGTTTCGGCGGAGACGTGAGCGCGCTCGTGCACCCCGCCGTCGCCGCCGCGCTGGCCGCCCGATTCCGGAAATGACCTTTCGCGAGAAGCTGCTGGCACGGGCCGGCGCCCGCCGCCGCCGCATCGTGCTCTGCGAAGGCGCCGACCCGCGGGTGCAGGAGGCCGCCGAGCGACTCCGGCGCGAGGGGATCGCCGAGCCGATCGTCCTTGGCGGGCTCTCGCCCGGGCCCGCCGCCGATCCGCGCCTCGGACGCGTCGCCCAGTTTCTCCGCGATCGCCGGCCCGACCGGATCCAGGACGGCGTCCATGCGCTCGACATTGCTTCGGTCCCCGTGAACTTCGGCGCCGCGCTCGTGGCGCTCGGCGAGGCCGACGGTGCGGTGGCCGGGGCGGTCGTCCCCACCGCCGACATTATCCGCGCGGCGCTGTGGGCCATCGGCACCGCCCCGGGCGTGCGCCTGGTCAGCTCGGCATTTTACATGGTGCTGCCCAGCGACGCCGTGCTCACCTTCACCGACTGTGCCGTGGTCCCCGACCCGTCGCCGACGGAGCTGGCGGAGATCGCCCTGGCGGCGGCGCGCGACCGCCCGCGGCTGGTGGGCGATTCGCCCCGCGTCGCGTTCCTCTCCTACAGCACCAAGGGGAGCGCCGAGGGGCCGCGCGTCACGAAGGTGCGCGAGGCGGCCGCGCGCTTCCGCGAGCTGGCGCCCAACATTCCGTCCGATGGCGAGCTCCAGGCCGATGCGGTGCTCGATGCCGGAGTGGGAGAGCGAAAGGCGCCCGGATCTCCGGTGGCGGGCAGAGCCAACGTCCTCGTCTTTCCCGATCTCGATGCCGGCAACATCGCCTACAAGCTGGTGCAGCGATTGGCGGGAGCGGCGGCAATCGGTCCCATCCTCCAGGGACTCGCCCGGCCGATGGCCGACCTGTCGCGCGGGGCGACCGCCGATGATATTGTCGAGGTAGCGGCAATAGTGGCGCTTCAGTGCGACCCGACGAACTGAGGGAGATGAGCGCATGGGCTTCAGCGAGAGCAAGGACCCGAGCGGGGTGACGCTGGTACAGGTGGAAGGGCAACTGATCGTGGGCAATCGGCAGGAGCTCAAGGAGCTGGTCCAAGCAGTACTGGACCGGAACGAGCGCCGGATTCTCATCGATTTCTCCCGCACCGGCTACATCGATTCGTCCGGGTTGGGCGCACTGGTGTCGATCTCCAAGCGGGTGCGGGAAACCGGGGGCGAGCTCCGTCTCTCAGGGCTCAACGAAGATCTCCGGTCGCTCTTCGAGCTCACCAAGCTCGACACCCTCTTCGCCATCGCCGAAACGCCCCAGCAGGCCCTCGCCAGCTTCTAGCCAGCCGCCGCGATGCCGTCTCCGCTCCGTCTCTGCGTCCGCCGCACCCCGGCTCCGGACGCCGGGCAGGCCGCGACCCTCGTCACCCTGCGCCTGCCCAGCGAGGTGGGGTGCATCGAGGAGGCGGTGGAGCTGGTCACCCGGCACTGCCTCGCCGGGCATCGCACGCTCAAGCAGACCCGCTTCCGTCTCCAGGTCGTGCTCTCCGAGGCGCTGAGCAACGCCATCGTGCGCGGCAACCGCGAGGAGCGGGGAAAGTGGGTGCACATCCGCGCCGAGCTGCTGCCCGACGCGATTCGGGTGTCGGTCACCGACGAGGGTGCGGGCTTCGATCCCTCCGCAATACCGGAGCCGATCCATCCCGACCAGCTCGACGAGGCCAACGGCCGGGGCCTCTTCCTGATCCGGAAGCTCGTGGACGCAGTGCATTTCAACGAGCAAGGAAACTCCATCTGCATGATCCTTCGCCGTCCGTAGGACGGCTGGACCTGGTGCTCGAGGGTCTTGGCGCACTCGTCGGGGGACGGGTGCGCCTGTGGCGTTTCGACGGCCGGGCCCTGCGCGTCGCCGCCGGCCCGGAACCGGGGTGGTCCCCCCCGTTGCCGCAGGCCCAGGGATGGGTGGCCACGCCGGAGGGTGAGGTGTGGCTCGAGCCGGTCCGCGAGGTGGAGGGCTTCTGGCTCGAGGTGGGGGGCGACCGGGAGCGGGCGCGGGTCGGTGCTTCGAGGGTGATGCCGGCGCTGGCCGCGATCCTCGACGCCGAGCGGAACCGCGGCCTCCTCGCAGAGGAGCTGAGCAGCCGGTACGAGGAAATCGATCTGCTCTATGCCATCAGTGAGATCCTGGGACAGACGGTCCGCCTCGAGGAGGCGACGCGCACGATCGTGCGCGAGGTGAGCACGGTGGTGGGCGCGCGCCGCGCGTCGATCATGGTGCACGACGAGGCGGCAGGCGTCCTTAGAACGGTGGCCGCGCGGGGATTCGGCGTCGAGGGACTCGCGCCGGTGAACATCGACGACCAGATCTCCATTGCCGCGAGGGTTTACCGCGAGCAGCGGGTCATCGCCCACGATCCGCCGGCGCCAGGGGCCGTGCACTCGGACGGCGAGGACCGACGCGGCTATCGCGGGCAGGGCTTTCTCAGCGTCCCCATCTGCTATGGCGCGAGCGACGCGCCGGTGCGCTGCGTCGGGGTCATCAACCTCACCGACCGGCTCGGCGGCGACCGATTTACCGTGAGCGACCGGAAGCTGGTGACGGCGGTGGCCAATCAGATCGGCGCCGCGGTAGAGAACGCGCGCCTCGTCGAGCGCGACATGCGGCAACAGCGCTTGAGCCAGGAGCTCGAGCTGGCGCACGATCTCCAGCTCAAGCTGCTGCCGTCGCCCTCGGTGCTGGGGGGCGACGCACAGGTGGCCGCGCGATGCATTCCGGCCGAATCGGTGGGCGGCGACTTCTACACCTTCACCAGGCTCGGGCGCGGAAGGGTCGGCGTCATGCTCGGCGACGTCTCCTCGCACGGCTTCTCGGCGGCGCTGGTGATGGCACTTGTGATGTCGGCAGCGGGCATTCACGCGGCGACGGCCCTTACGCCCGACGAGACCCTGGCGGCGCTGCAGGAAAGC
>JBOHSC010000385.1:0-4434 GCA_050733115.1 Gemmatimonadales bacterium | reverse complement strand
GGCGCCGGCGCGGGAGCGGGCTGGGGCGCGGGCTCCTCGACCGGCTTTTTGCCACCACAGCCGGTGGCAACAGCGGTGGCGGCCAGGAGCATCAGCAGAGAGGAAGCGCGCATCATCACTCCACGTTCAAGGGTTGGAGGCTACCGCGGTCCTGCCCAAACGCCGGGACCACGCCGGGAGCCGTGCAGCGCCGGGAGTCCTGATTTGGCGCACGCGGCCTGTTTCTATGTCGATGACCCAGAGCTGGCGAACCCCGCTCCGGTCGGAGACGAACGCGATGTGCCGACCATCAGGGGCCCACGTCGCGTCCTCGTTGCGGCCGGCCGAGGTGATGGGACGCAGCCCGCGCCGCGAGACATCGACGAGGAAGAGTTGCGGACTGCCGGCCATTTCACGATGGAAGACGACATTCGCGCCATCGGGGGACCACTCGGGCGCGTTCGAGGCGCCCGTTGCGCCGAAATCGAACGGGGCCAATAACTCCTGGTCGGTCCCGTCGGCGGCCATGACGTACACTTGCGGCGGTCCGGCGCGGGTGGAAACGAAGGCGATGCGCCTTCCGTCTGGCGAGAACGTTGCAGATAAATTGTCCGCATAGCGTCCCACGGTCAAGCGTTGCGCGCAGCAGCGGTCCATGAAATTCGCCGAGTAAATGTCGGTCCCGGTCTCGTCGGAATGGGCGTAGGCGAGCGTCTTGCCGTCGGGAGAGAAGACCGGCGTGATGTTGAGTCCCGACTGAGTGCCCGGCACCGGCGTCTGGGCGCCGGTCGCGAGATCCTGAACCACGACCCCACCCCGCCCCGCCCCAAGCTGGGTATACGCGAACCGCTGCCCATCGGGCGACCATGCCGGCGAGAGCGACGTTTCCCCCGCCGGAGTGAGCGGGGTCAGATCGACGCCATCGCTGTCGATCCGATAAATGCGTCCGCCGGACACGAAAAGCAGCCGGCTCGCTGCGGTGCCGGCGGTGCCGGTGGCCCACCGGGCGATTTCGTCGGACAGGCGGTGGACCTCGAGACGAAAACCCGCGTCCGTAACCGGCGGAAGCGGAAAGAGCTGCTGGTTGGTCACCCTCGAGCCGCCGACATCGTGTAGCCTTGCGGTCACTCCACCCGGCGCTTCGGCGAGCTCGACCGCGAAATTGGCACCCAGTGTCTTGTAGATGCCGTAGTTGACCGGACCGGCGGAAGAGTCACTCGTCGTCGAGTTAGGGTCGCCGACCATCTCGAATCGGTCGCTGAAGTCGAGATCACGCCGCACGATGGCCCGCACCGAATCGATGCCGGCGCCGGGCAGCACCACCAGCCCCGGGAGCGCGCCGGTCACATAATCGACGCCGACATGCACGGTGTCCTGGGCCGCAGCCTCCGCCAGGCGGAGCGGAGAAGCAGGCACGGCGGCGATCAGGGCGGCAAGACAGATAAGAGTTCGTGTCATCGTGTCGTCGGCTTGAAGTAGAAGCTCACGGGCAGGACATCGGCGACCCAACCGTCGGGAAGCGGGCCGAAGGCGCCCGAATTGCCGGAGGCCTCGATCGCCCCCTGCGCGCTGAGGTCGAACGAGAAGCTGCCCGAGCGGGTGACGAAGCGGATGTCGCGCACCGTGCCATCCCGCAGAATCATGAAGCTGATTTCGGCGAAGCTGTTCTTGTGCGCGGACTCACGGTCCCAGTTGCGGTAGACCTGGGACACGATGTTCCGCAGGTATTCGGGAAATGGAAACTCCAGGCCGGGTGTCTTGATCGTGGCCACGTCGGTGCCGGTGCTCGGGGTCTCACCCGGCAGCGGGATGACCGGCGCCGCGGTCTTCGGAGGCGGCTCCTTGTTGGTATCCCTCGGCTGTGGCTTCGGGGTCGGAACCGGAGGTGCCTTGCTCGGCTTGGGCGGCTGCGGCTTGACCGGCGCCGGCTTTTCGACGGGCGGCGGCGTTGGAGTCGCTTCACGCGGCAATTTCCGTTGCTGCGTGGGGGCCGGCGCGGCAACCAGCTCGACCGCGTAGGAGGGCGGACTCGCCTTCGTCGAATGGACCTGCGTCAAGAGGAGGGCCACCGCCGACGCGTGCACCAGGACCGTGCCCACCATCCCTGCTGCTGTGCCAGGGGGCCGACCACGCTCGGCCCGGACGATCACGACTGTCCTTCCTCCTGCGCCACGAGCCCGACGTTCTGTATACCCGCCGCCCGGATGATCGCGAGCACGCGAACGACCTGACCATAGGGCACCCTGGTGTCCGCCTGTAGGTACACTCCCGTCGGCTTGCGCGTCGCCACGAGCGAGCGGAACGTTACCCGAAAATCGTTGTAGGACACCGGCGTCTGATCCACGAAAATGCGGCCGTCGCGATTGACGGTGACCACCATCCCCTCCTTGGGGGAGAGCGGCCTGGCCTCGGCACGCGGCAACTCCACGTCCACGCCGCCCTGCATGATCGGGGCCGTGAGCATGAAAATAATCAGCAGGACGAGCATGACGTCGACCAGCGAGGTGACGTTGACGTCGGCCATGAGGGGGAGATCCCCTCCGCCCTGGCTTCCGAGTCCTCCGCTGAGACCCATCATCTAGAGCAGCCCCTCTCGGGCCATGGTGCCGATCAGCTCGTTGGCGAACCCCTCGAGCTCACCGGCGAAGAGGCGCACCCGATTCACGTACAGATTATAGGTGATCACCGCCGGGATAGCGGCCGCCAGCCCGGCGAAGGTCGCGACCAGCGCTTCGGCTACACCCGGCGCCACCGCAGCCAGGTTGCCCGAGCCCTTGGTGGCGATGCCGGTGAAGGCGTTGATGATGCCGAGCGTGGTGCCGAGGAGGCCGAGCAACGGGCTTACCGAGCCGATCGTGGCGAGCCACGGGACGTAGTGTCCCAGCAGGTCGCGCTCCGCCGCCACTTCCTTGCCGAGGACCATCTTGAGCGCCTCGAGCTGGGTGGGCGTGAGAGTGCTCCGGTCGGCGCCGCGCTCCTCCCGGAGCGCGCCGGGGCGGAGCTCGGAGTAGAAGGTGATGGCCTCGCGGAAGAGACGATTGTACGGAGAAGGGGGCTGCTTCATCACCGCGTGGTAGGCGTCCTGGAGCCGCGTCGTCCGCTCCATTTCGGCAAAGAAGCGGTCGGCCTGCTTGTTCAGCTTCCGGAACTGCCACCACTTGTAGATGATGATGAACCACGAGACCAGCGAGAAGACCGCCGTGATGACGAGAACCGCCTTGGTCTCGGTGCTGGCGGTGAGCACCAGCTCGATCGCGGAACCTGGGACCGCCCCGCCCGTCTGCAAGATCACGAGCCCTCCTTTCGGAACCACTCCACCAGCTCGCGCAGGCCGTCGTCGAACGCGCACTCCGGGGTCCAGCCGAGCAGCCGCTTGGCCTTGCCGATATCGAGGGAGCTGCGGAACAGCTCGCCGGGACGCGGGGGGGCAAACTCGAGCTCGGGCTTCCTGCCCAGCACCCGCCCCACCGCCTCGGCGAGCGTGAGCACGTCGCGCTCCTTCGAGGTGGCAATGTTGAACGCGGCCGCGTCGAAGTCGGCGGCGGAGGGCATCGGGATGGTGGCGGCGAGGACGTTGGCGCGGGCGACGTCCCTCACGAAGACGTAATCGCGGGTCTGCTTGCCGTCGCCGAAGACGGTAAGCGGCTTACCAGCCAGGAGGCGCGACACGAAGATCGACACTACCCCCGCTTCGGACTTGGGATCCTGTCGCGGGCCGAAGACGTTGGCGTAGCGCATGGCGATGCCCTCGAACCCGCGGAGGGCGGCCAGCGCGCGGAGATAGTACTCGCCGGCGAGCTTGCTGACGCCGTAGGGCGAGACCGGCATCTTGGGCGCCATCTCGGCGGTGGGAATCACCTCGGCGTCGCCATACAGCACTCCGCCGCTGCTGGCGAAGACGACGCGGCGGACCCCGCCGGCCCCGGCCCCGTCGAGCAGGTTCACGAACCCGACGACGTTGATGGAGGCGTCGAGGGCGGGCTCGTCCACCGAAACGCGGACGTCGATCTGGGCGGCGTGGTGATTGAGCACGGTGAAGCCGCCGGTGGCGAGGAGCTGCCTTGCCTCGGGCGACCTGATGTCGGCGCGCACCAGCCGCGCACCCGGCGGGACGTTGCCCTGCTTGCCGCGGGAGAGGTCGTCGAGCACGACGACCTCCCAACCTCCGCGAAGGTACGCTTCCGCAATGTGGGAGCCGATGAAGCCGGCTCCTCCGCTCACCAGGACCCTCCCGCTCACTTGAGGCGTCTCGCCATCAGATCTCCAGCCGCAGTACGAAATTAGGCCTTCGGGATGACCGCCCCGCAATATAGATATGTAGGGCGAGGAAGGAACCTTGAGAAATGACACAGCGCCGGGGATGTCCCCGGCGCTGTGTAGGTCGCTCGACTACCGGAGGTCAGGACGGCAGCTTGGCGACTTGGCGGACCTCGCTCCCTGCAGCAATGTCTGGGA
>JBOHSC010000384.1:0-17988 GCA_050733115.1 Gemmatimonadales bacterium | reverse complement strand
GAGCTGATCCACTCACCGCCCGACTTGATCAGATCCTTGCTGCGGTCACGGATCTCGAGATAGCCCATCGGATCGATCGAGGCGATGTCACCGGTGCGGAACCATCCGTCGGAGGTGAAGCAGCTCTCGCCGCCATCCGGCCGGTAGTACGCCGAGGACACGTAGGCGCCGCGCACCTCGAGCTCCCCCATTGTCATTCCATCCCAGGCCACCGGGCCGGACTGGTTCCTCACACGCAGCTCGAGGAGAGCGCCTGGCTGTCCCGCTACGGTGCCGACCGGTGCCATCTCGGTCATTCCCCATGACGTGATCGGTCTCAATCCGTGGCGGTCTTCCAGGCCGCGGACCAGTGCACCGGGTGCCGCCGCGCCCCCGATCACGATCGTCCTGAGGCGCGAGAGATCCCACGCGCCAGGGGCGGTGTCGAGCGCCTCGAGCATACCGAGCCAGAGGGTGGGCACGCCGGCACTGAAGGTGACGCCTTCGGAGGCGCAGAGATCGAGCAATGCGCGCGCATTGGGGTGCTCCCCGGGAAAGACCAGCGCAGCTCCGGTGAGCGCTGCGGTGTACGGGAGGCCCCAGGCGTTGGCGTGAAACATCGGCACCGCGGCGAGGACGACATCCCGCTCGCTCAGCGCAAAGCTCCCGGCCATGGCGGTGGCCATCGAGTGAAGGACGAGGGCGCGGTGCGAGTAGACCACCGCCTTGGGGCGGCCGGTAGTTCCCGATGTATAACACATGGATGCAGCGGCGCGCTCGTCGGTCTCCGGGAGGGCAGGTGAGGAGCCGGCCCCGGCTGCGAGCAGCGCTTCGTAGTCGAGTGTCCCCTCGAGTGCTTCGCTGGAGTCGGAGATTACGATGACGCTGAGGATGGCGGTGCGCCCGCGGAATCGCTCGAGCAGCGGGTAGAGCGAACGGTCGACGATGATCACCCGATCGCCGGCGTGCGAGGCGATGTAGCCCAGCTCGTCCGGGTGAAGGCGCAAGTTGAGCGGGTGGAGTACGCCGCCCAGGAGGGGGATGCCGAAGTAGGCCTCGAAGTGGCGGTGATGATTCCAGCAGAGGGTGGCGACGCGATCGCCCGGCTGCACCCCGAGACGCTGGAGAGCGGCGGTGAGCTGAAGGGCCCGACGCAGGCTCTCGCCGTAGGTGGAGCGGTACAGTGAGCCATCGGGTTGCCGGCTCACTACGGGGCGTCTCGACCAGAGCGCCTCCGCCCGGCGCGCGATGGCGGCTATCGAAAGCGGAAAGTCCATCGTGAGGCCGCGCAGCATGGGCTCCGTCACGGCTTCGGATGCCTCGAGAAGAACGACCAGATGATCATCGTGGCGTCGATGTCGTGGGTCACGCGGCCGACGGTGGGGCCGGAGGCGGGCCCACCCGGCCAGGTGTGGCCGCCCCCTTCTATAGTATACAGCTCGATGTCGCGACCCTCCTTGCAGCCGGGATACTCGGTTCGCCGCACCCGCATGCCGTCGGATGGTGCCCGGTCGGGCTCCAGGGCTGTAGCCGGCGCGCCGGTGCACTCCGCGGCCTGGGCCCAGAGCTCGGCGCTGTGTATCGCCGAGAGCACCTGTCCGCGCCGCCTTGCCACGCCGCCGCCGCCATAGGGGACGAGTGGATCGGCGGTGCCCTGGAAGGCTGCAAGCGCTACCGGCGTACCGTGTGCGCAGGCCGGCAGCAGGGCGTCGGGCATCGCGCCGGCCACCGGGGCGATGGCGGCGAAGACGCCGGGGAGATCGCACGCCAGGCGGTACGAGAACATAGCGCCGTTCGAGATGCCGGTGGCGTAGATCCGCTTCGGGTCGATCGCGAGCTGGCGGCTCAGCGTATCGAGCAGAGCGCGGACGAACGCGACGTCGTCGTGGGTCCCGTAGCCTCGCCCGTCGTTCCAGCGGCGCCCCAGTCCCGCGGGGTAGGCGACGACGAATCCCTCGCGCTCCGCCAGCGCGGAGAAGCCGGTGTGCCGCGCCATGCTCCGGGGGCTCGCGCCCGCGCCGTGGAAGACGAGGACGAGCGACGTCGGGTGGCTCGGGTGATACGTCGAGGGGACATACAGCAGGTACGTGCGATTGACGCCGTCCACCGCGAGGCGGCCGGCTTGCGCCGACGGCGCGGATTGGGCCGGCAGTGTCGCGGCGAACGTGCTGAGCATGAGCGCCGCCGCGGCCACCGCCTTGTTGAATCGTGACATGCCCCAATCTAGCCGTGCCCCCGTTAAGCTTGGGACGGCCTCGCTCGAGGCCGTTCCACTCCAATTGCCAGCACGCATCCGCTCCCCTCAGGGAGGCTCCGTGGGTGATGGTCATATGGTGTCGGTCGTGGTGCCGACCCTCGGCCGAGAAACGTCCCGATGAGAGTCTGCTTCCTCAGCACCGAGATCTTCGCGTGGGGCAAACACGGCGGTTACGGCCGGGCCACCCGCACGATCGGCCGTGAGCTGGCGCAGCGCGGCGTCGAGGTCTTCGCCGTCGTGCCGCGGCGGGGTGTGCAGCGGGACGTCGAATCGCTCGACGGCATCACGGTGCTCGGTTACCCGATCATGTCGCCCTGGCGGGCGGCGGCGCTCTGCCGCGAGGCCGATGCCGAC
The DNA here is from genome assembly GCA_050733115.1 of Gemmatimonadales bacterium. GTDB lineage: Bacteria > Gemmatimonadota > Gemmatimonadetes > Gemmatimonadales > GWC2-71-9 > CAVVWJ01. Next base: position 15,398 of record JBOHSC010000384.1, on the reverse strand, counting down.
GTCTACCACTCCCAGGAGCCGTCCACGGCGACGTGGCTCGCGATGCGGGCCATGCCGGATCGCGCGCACGTCGTCACCATGCGCGACCCGCACACCTGGGCCGACTGGCGCACCGAGCTGGCGCACCCGTCGCTGAGCCGGCTCCAGGTCCTCGCCAATCTCCTCTACGAGGACAACCCGCTGGTCCACCGCGCGGTCCGCCGCGCCGACGCGAGGTTCTGCGCGGCCGACTGCATCCGGGAGAAGACCCGCGACAAGTACGGCCTCGGTTCCATACCCGGCATGCTGCCGACGCCGGTCCTGGTGCCCAGCACCGTGCGGAAGGCCGCGGAGCCGACGGTGTGCTACCTGGCGCGGTGGGACCGGCGGAAGCGGCCCGAGCTGTTCCTCGATCTCGTGCCGCGGTTTCCTCAGGTACGCTTCATCGCGGTCGGGCGGTCGCGCGACGCCGGCTACGACACGCAGCTCCGGGCGACGTACGGCCACCTCCCGAATCTCGAGCTCCCCGGCTTCGTGGACCAGTTCGACTCGGAGCGGCTCTCGGCGATCCTGAGCCGGAGCTGGATCGTGGCCAACACAGCCGCGCGCGAGGGCCTGCCCAACGCGTTCATCGAGGCGGCGGCCCACCGCTGCGCCATCCTGAGCGAGGTGGACCCCGACGGCTTCGCGTCGAGCTTCGGCGCGCGGGTGGAGGGCGGCGACTTCGCGGCCGGTCTCCGGTTCCTGCTCGAGGACGACCGCTGGCGGGAGCTCGGCGTGCGCGCCGGCGCCTACGCCCAGGTGACGTTCGAGATGAGCCGGGCGGTGGACCGGCACGTCGAGATCTACGCCGAGCTGGTCGGGGCCGCGGCAGTGGCCGACGCGGCCCCAGCGGCCGGATTAGCTTAGGATCATGTCGATTTCCGATATCCGCCGCGACTACGCCCGTGCCCGACTCGACGAGGCGGACGTCAGCCACGATCCCATCGTCGAGTTCGCCCGCTGGTTCGCGGAAGCCCAGGAGGCGCAGCTCCACGAGCCGAACGCAATGACCCTTGCAACGGCGACCGCCGACGGCGCACCCTCTGCGCGCATCGTCCTGCTCAAGGCGTTCGACCAGCGCGGCTTCGTCTTCTTCACCGACTACCGGAGCCGGAAGGGCGGGGAGCTCGAGGCCAACCCGCGGGCCGCGCTGGTCTTCTACTGGGGAGAGCTGGAGCGGCAGGTGCGGATCACCGGCACCGTGATAACCACATCGAAGGAGGAGTCGGAGCGGTATTTCCGGAGCCGGCCGCTCGGCAGCCGGCTCGGTGCGTGGGCGTCGCACCAGAGCCGGGTGATCCCGGGGCGGGCGGTGCTGGAGAGTGATCTGAAGGAAGTGGTGCAACGATTCGCCGAGGGCGACGTGCCGCTGCCGCCGCACTGGGGCGGGTTCCGGGTGGCCCCGGAGACCATCGAGTTCTGGCAGGGGCGGGATAGCCGGCTGCACGACCGGATCAGGTACATAAGGGAGGGTGGGGCGTGGAGGGTGGAGAGGTTGTCGCCGTAGGGCAACGTCCTCCAGTGCATCGCGCACGCGGGCCCGCGGATCGGGTGCTCGCGTTTCACTTCCTGGATCGCCGGCCCTCGCCCAAGGCCTGATTCTGCATTTCCTGTATCACCTCCAACATTGCCTCTCGCGCGTACGCCCAATTGTGGCACTTGAAGCTGCGGAGATCCGGGATCGGCTTGCCACACTGGTGGCAGGAAAGATCCGCAATCGCGTGGGGAGTTTCGATGTTCACGAACTTCCGGTCCCCCAGGATCACTTCGGCGATCAGTTCTTTCCCATGCACCTTCTTCAGAGCCGAGGAAACGATGTCGAGCCAGCTGGTCTGGCGACCACAGCTCTGGCACTTTCGTGAATCGCCACTCAGCCACAGGGGAGCACCGATCGTCTTTGGGTTCATGCCAAGGAGGTGCTCGATGGCTCGCACATCTTCATCTGGTGTCACCCATTTCTCTCGTCCGGGCAGGGAGGCGGGTGAGTCGTACACTTGACGGAACACTTCAGCGCTGACTTCTACCGTAGTTCGCTTTCCTGATACGCCTGTCGGTGCTGGACCTTTCATGACGCATTCCCTCCTTCTGACTCGGTTGCCCTACACAGGCCAGTTCGTCCTGCCCCATGCCATCATGTTCGTGAAGCCCGAGCCTCCCGCGACGACATTGCCCCGTTCGGTATCCGCCCATTCCCATGGCCAAAAACCTGGGCTCCACTCTTCCTCTTCTCCGCTGACCACGCCGATGAGGCGTGGATCACCATTCCACCAGCCAAACATCGGCCCGCCGGAGTTGCCGGGTGTGAGGTCGCCCCGAGTCTCGATTTCCAGGCCGCCATTCGAATCTCCGTCGCTGTCGAAGGAGGTGATGCTACCCTGAAATGATGGGCGTTGGCCTCCCGCCACTGCGCCGGGGTAACCGATGATGGACCAGTACGGGTCATCCTCCCAGTCGTCGTCATAGCCATTGTACCCGAAGTAGCCGAGCGACGAGCCCAGCGGTTCGTAGAGCCGGCACACCGCCCAGTCGTAGCCGGTCACGTCTCCATTCACATCGTAGCCCCGGGCATCGGAGACGTAGGATTCTACGCCGGCGCCGTAGAGGGAGGCGCCGTCATAGAACCCGGGAACGAAGCGCATCCACCATGGGTTGTCGTCCCACGGTACGACATGGCCGGCTGTTGCGATGATTCGGTCGCCGATCAGGGCCGCCGAGCCGGTCCATCCGGAGCTGGTGAACACCTTTCCGACCAGTCCCCATGGCCATGAGGCGTCGCGGAAGCTCCACCTGTCGTCGGGTCCAAAGACGTACAGCGGGTTGACGGGTCGCCCATTGATGCGTCTCATCGCTCTGAAGCGATCTCGGGAGATGATCTTCGGAGCATAGGTTGCATCGGCCCAGGATGGACGGAATGAGGTGAAGCGCGCCTTTGGATCTGTCTCCCGGAGGAACACCGCCGGCTTCTCGCGGATCGCCTTCTGCCCCAACCGCGCCAATCCAACCCGCTGTCCCTTTTCCTCGATAGGCAGGTCCACGCGCCAGGTTGACCGTTTTCTCTCGGTCTGAACCCGCTCGAACTGGACCTTGGGTCTCTCCGTCCCGCCATCGGTGTATACGTACGCGCTCAGCCGAGATCTCAGTTTTTGCAGTTCATCTGGAATCTTCCTGTCGCCAAGCACAAACCTGCGGTCTAACACTTTCTCTGGGGCGTCGGGTCGCTCTCGCTCCCCGAAGAAGTGGAGGGCGGCGATTCCATCGCCACGATTCCCATTGCGTTTCCTTGCCATATGCCGGACTCTCCCTTCAGTGCACTGTCTGGCCCGCGCTCCGACCGCTGGTGGAGGATGGGACCAGCGTCGTTGTCGGGACGTGCTGCCGCAAGGCCCCGAATGCGACATACAGGGCCCGTTTTGCGACACCTTTCAATGCCCAGGCGGGAGCGAAGGAGCGACTCTCTTGTCGTGCGACTGCTGGAAGGCGGGGCGAAAGCGTCAGGTTTGACCTGACTTGCGTCGCGTGGAGGCGTGTTTCTGCTATTGAGTGGTCATGGCGCCCGGGGAGCCGGTCGAGACACGAAGGGGACGTCCCACCAGGCTGCAGGGTCGCGAGTGATGCTGTCGTCGGCAACTTGTGATATCGGAGGTTGTTATCAAAAGTTGCGCGTGTCGTTTGCGACTGGGCGACGGTGGCGCGTCCTCAGGGCGAGATCCCAGTGATAGAGTGCGGCTTTAGTGTGGCGCAGGATGGGACAATGGTGAAGTGTGACATGCACAAGACTTCGGTTCCCCGAAGGGGGCGGCGAGCTCGAGGAAACCGCGGGCCGCGCCCGTGTGATGCGCTCCTCCAGCCGACTCAGCACCGCAACGTAGTTCGCGTCGGCCGACGGATGCGCGCGGCTGAAGTTACGCACCCTCGTGGCCATCTCCAGTCTCCTCCGGACGATCCGATCCATACGACGCTCCCTTCCAACCACTCGCACGGGTGGTGGTCGGGCGCCGCTCGGCTCAAAGGAAAAACTGCTCCCGCGCGACTCCCGACCGAGGGCCGGACGGGACCCCGAGAAGCGAGCGGGCCAGCAATTGCGCGAAGGAGAGAACAATCGACGCGGACAAGGTCGAGGGCCGCGCGAAGGAGAGCGCGACCGGCCGCACCGCCGTGACCAACAACCTACTCCGACTGTCCACTCCCGGGACTCCGACTGTTCACGAAGGAGGTCGTCTGACCAGGTAACCCGAGCGCAGCGGCTTCCTTGACGACCGCCGAGACCGGTGGCATCGTTTTTTGGGGAGACTGATTCATTCAGGAGGAGACGCCGTGGCCGACAACGACACGCAGAAACCACCGCATCGACACTTCAAGGTGAACTGGGCGCGCGAGTTCCTCCGCCTGGTTCCCATCATCGGCGTGGGCCTCGTCTTCCTGCACTCCGACACGGGCGGCATCAAGCTCGTGCTCTACATGATCGGCATCCTCTTGCTGATCTGTGCGGCGGTTCACCTCCTCCGCAAGATCCTCTTCCCGTATCTCGACCTGAAGGAGTACACCGACAAGGCGCTCGAGACCCCGCAGTCGGCGGGAATGGTTTTCCTCGGCATAAGCTTCATCATGGGGATGACCATCTATGCCGCCACCAGTCTCCTGAAGTGATCCTGCTGTCCGTCCTCGCCGCATCGGCGCTCCTCGCCGTCGCCGCGTCCGCCCAGACTCTGCCGGGGCGTTCGCTCCAGTACTTGCCGCTGCTCGACACGCTGCTCACCGAAATGTGGCCGGAGCTCGAGCTCAGGAGTATGTTCGCCGCCCAGATCGAGCAGGAGACCTGCATCTCGGTCACGTCGAAGGGCTGCTGGAATCCTCGCACCGAGCTCAAGACTTCGCGGGAGTACGGGTTCGGTCTCGGCCAGATCACCATCATCTACAACTCCGACGGCTCTGTGAAGTCGTCGACGTTCGAGGAGATGAAGAAGCTGGGGGGGAGGCTGGCTGCCTGGAAGTTCGAGGATCGCTTCGACCCGGAGATGCAGCTCCGAAGCATGATCCTCACGGAGAAGCTCCTGTACCACAGGATTCAGTTCGGGACCGCGACCGACGTCGATCGCCTCGCGTTCACGCTCTCCGCCTACAACGGCGGCATCGGCGGCGTCATGCAGGATCGGCGGCTCTGCCAGAAACCGGCGTGCGACAACTCGAGGTGGTTCGGCCACGTGGCGGTGAACTCGAGGAAGGCGAAGCAGCCGATCATCGGCTACCGGACCTCCTTTTACGACACCAACCGCTGCTATCCGCGCTACATCCTCATGGATCGCCGTCCGAGGTACGCGCCGTATCTCTCCGGCAAGCTCGACCGCTTCATCGATCCGACGGCGCGAGCCCCGACCAGGGCGGACGGAACGCCGAACGGAGAGGCGTGCGCCAAGGCGCTTCCCGAGACGGGACTGGGCAGGACCGAGGTTCCCGTTCGGACTAACTCCACGTCACCCGGTACCGGCACACCGCGCCGCCTCGCGCCCGGCACTCTTCTTCCTTGATCTTCACCCCCTTCACCCCGCACATCTCCAGCGCCTTCTGGTACCAACCGACGACGGTGAGACAATCGGGCGCGCTGAAGGTATCGGCGTCGAAGGTGGTGAGCACCCCCTCCCTCGGACCCACCTCGGTGTACTCGCGGCGGCCCGCCTCGTAGTACAGGGAATAGAAGGAGGGCGACTTGGCGAGGAAGCCGTGCGCCTCGCCCCGGGTCAGGTAGCCGGTGTGGATGGTCGAAAGGTTCTTCTCGGCCGACGCGGCGCCGAGCCGTTCGAAGAATTCCGGCTTTCCGCCGCCCAGCACCCGAACGATGGCCTCGTCGAGCCCCTTGCCGATGTCGAACGGGTACCAGTTGGAGGTGAAGAGCATGCGCAGGGTGCGCTGGTCGCCGTCGGGCAGGCTCGCCAGCACCCGCTGAACGCCTTCCTTGCCGAAGTGCTCCTGGACGAACGCCATGCGCGACTTGAGCACCGCGCCCTTGATCTGCTGCACCCAGCGCCTCCCCATCAGCGGGTAGAGTAACTTTTGCCCTTCACCCGAGCCCTGCGAGGAGCCGATGTACGCCATCGCGCTGTTGAGGTATCGACGTCCGATCGACGAAGTCGTGGCGATGATCGAGCCCCATAGAGCCTACCTCCGCCAGCTCGAGGAGCAGGGCGTGCTCCTCGCCTCGGGACCGTTCGACCCCCGGTTCGGCGGCGCCCTGCTCCTCCGGGTGCCCGACGACGCGGTTGGGGCCACGCTCGACCGGATTCGCGACGGCGACCCCTTCACCGAGGCCGGCATCGCGCAGTACGAGCTCCTGCCCTGGCTTCCCGTGATCGGCAAGGAGCGGCTCGACCGCATCTGAGCCGTCAGAAGCTGGCTGTGATCCCTCCCAGCACGCGCCGCCCGATCACCGACCCGCCATAGAGCTGGAATCGCTGCTCGTCGAGCACGTTCGTCGCGGTCGCGTGGACCCGGAAGTAGTTGTTGACACGGTAGCCCGCGCTGACGTTCACGAACTCGCTCGACGGCACGTATCCCTGGAAGACGCCGGCTGCCCACTGATAGCCGTCCACAAGGCGCACGGTGACGTTGGCGTCCACCCCCTGCAACCCCGCGTACGTCAGCGAAAGGCTCGCCTTCTTGCTCGGCGTGTTGGGCAGCAGCTGGTCGCCGGAGCGGAACGAGTTCACCGTGAAGTCGAAGCCGGTGAACGACACGTCGCCGCGAAATTCGGGGGTGAGCTGGTAGCCGACGCCGATCTCCACACCGCGCTCGGTCACCTTGCCGGCGTTGGTGTACGAGAGGACGATCGCCCTGCTGCCATCGGGGAGTGTGGCGAGGGCGTTGGCGCCCTGGAGCGTGGTGCCCGCGGCGAGCTGGGCGTAGCCGCCGAGCAGGACGGGGATCGGGCCGCGAAGCTGGGCCGCCGCGCCGGGCGGAAGCTGGCCGGCGCCGTCGAGCTGCTGAATTCTCTGATCGAGCGCGGTCAGCTCGGCGGGCAGGTTCACGCCATCGGTCAGCGCGAGCGACGGGTACGCCGGATTGACGCCGGGCAGCAGGTCGGTGACGAAGTTCCTGAGCTGGTTGATGTAGAAGTCGGCGGTGATGTACGCCTTGCTGGTAAGACTCCCCTTGTAGCCTACCTCCCAGCCGGTCACCGTCTCCACGTCCAGGTTCGCGTTGCCGAGTGCCAGGGCCTGGGTTTGTCCGGAGAAATTCCACGGCAGATCGTCGGTGATGGTGAGGCCCGCCAGCGCCGCAGGCGGCAAGCTCGCGCGCACTGCCTGGTAATAGCTCTGGATGCCTCCCTCGAGGGTGGCCGGGCTCGCGGTCGGCGCCGCGACGGGGACGCGCAGGAAGAACTCCGAGTAGTTCGGCGTCTGGAACGCGCGGTTGACCGAGAAACGGAAGGAGTGGTTCTCATTCGGGCTGAACACCACGGCGCCCTTGGGGGACACCTGGGTACTGATCAGGTCGCCGTCGTCGAAGCGGATCGCGCCCACCAGCCGGATCTTCGGCACGACCTTGTATTCCACCTGGCCGTATCCGGAGTAGAGGTTGTCGCTCCGGTTGTCGTTGGCCAGGTCCATCAGCGTCCCGTCGGTGTTCACTCTCGTGTTACGGAACGACGCGCCGTAGACGACCCGCCCACGATCCTGCATGAAGTTCCAGTTCTGCTGCCCTTCGACGTGGAAGATGTCCGAGCGCTCCTCGAGCGGCAGGCCCGACTGAAGGGAGACCTGGGGGTCGAGCGAGGTGCGGCTGTTCCAGTAGGCGAAGACGTTGTATCGCTCCGCCGCCACCGCCGCTCGCACAAAGGGCTTGATTGCCTTGGGCACCTGCACTCGGCCGATCCCGGTGACGAAAATCTCGTTCTGCACTTCCGCCGCGCCGCCGTCCACCGAGATGACGGTGCCGTTGTCGGCGTAGTAGTCGAGCCGACCGGCGCCGTATGCGTTCTTGAGCGGGTTGCGGTCTCCGAGCGCCGCGCCGGTTGCGGGATCGATGGTCTGGCCGGCGAGAGGGGCCACCTCGCGCGCCGGCCCCACCGGCTCGTCGGTGGCCGGCGCGTACTCGCTCTGTAGCGATGTGCCGTCCAGCCGGGTGCGTGAGCGGGAGTAGGTGTCGCTCCGATTGTACCCGCCGTTGAACCGATAGCCGAACCGGCCGTCGGCGAAGACACCAGCATGGCGGAGGTCGGCGCGGAAAGTCTCCAGCTCGCCGCCGGCCACCGTGAGCTTGGTGCCGAGCACTTCGCGGGCCGTTGGGGTGGTGATATTCACCACGCCGCTGAAGGCGTTGGCGCCATAGAGGGCCGAGCCCGGCCCGCGGACCATCTCGACCTTGCCGAGATCTTCCAGTGGCTGGGTGAGGCCGTTCCACTCCTGGGAGCCGAGGAAAGCGATGGCGAGGTCACGGCCGTCCTGGAGCACGAGCACCCGGCGGGTGAGCGAGCTGTTGAACCCGCGGGCGTTGACGTTGAAGTCGTTGACGCCGCTCTGCACCACGTCCACGCCCGGGACCGCCTGGAGCGCCATCGGCGCCTGACCGGTGATTGACACGCTCTGGAGTACCTGCGGCGGCACCACCGAGATTGCGGCCGGCGCCTCGACGATGCGATCGGGGGCGCGGGACGCGCCCTCCACCACGATCTCGGTGAGCGAGATGGTGACGGCCTCGAGGGTCGCGTCGGCGGTGACGGTGGCGCCGGGGTCGACGGTGACCGGAATCTCGGTGGGCTTGTAGCCGAGCCAGCGGAAGACGATCGTCTGCGCGCCTGTGGGGACCCGACGCAGCGTGTACTTGCCGTCGGTGTTGGTGATGGTGGTCAGTCCCGTCCCCTGCACCGTCACCGAGACGCTGCCGAGCACGTCGCTGTCGGCCGCTCGCCGGACGGTGCCCGACACGGTGCCGGTTTCCTGGGCCCGAGCTGGCGGAACGATCAGTAGAATGGGGAGGAGCGACGCGAGAAAGGAGAGTGTACGAAGCGGTGCCGACGAGATTCGGCGCATACCGGTGTCCTCGTGTGAGTGAAGGGTCGGATGCGGACAACCGCGAGCGAGCTCGCGGAGTGCCGGTTTCGCTGCCGGGTGCTCAGGGGGATGGCCAAGTATAACAAATTGCCGGGACGCTATGCCACCGCGGCCTGAACAATGAGCGCGGTGACCATGCCGAACATGCCGTGCTGCGACTCGGCGTGGGGCAGGATGTGGCAGTGGAAAGCCCACGTCCCCGGGTTCGCTGCCCGTACCAGCACGTCCCATCGCTCTCCAGGCGCGATGTTGAGGGTATCGCACTTCCAGGGCATCGGCTGATCCCATCCGTCCTTGGCGATCACGGTCATGTGGTTTCCATGCAGATGCATGGGGTGAATCATCATGCCCTCGTTCATGAACCGGATCCGGACGGTCTGGCCCTGCCTGCAAACCAGCGGCTCCGTTGCGGGGAAGCCCTTCCCGTTGAGGGTATAGCCGAGCGACCCGTCGTTCAGCACCATGACGTAATCCACGTCGGCCGCGTGCGCCGGCTGCGAACGCCTGGGCTCGACGATGAACGCGCCGAGCAGTCCGTTGCCGACCTGAATGGCGGCGTTGTGGTGGGAGTGGTACATGTGTGATCCGGCATTCGGCACCGTGAACTCGTAGGTGTAGCTGTCTCCCGGCTTGACCGGTGGCTGGGTGATGAACGGCACGCCGTCCTGCGAGTTCGGCAACTCGAGACCGTGAAAGTGAATAGCAGTCGATTCCGACAGCTTGTTATGGAGATGGATCCGTACCCGATCGCCCTCGCGCACCCGGATCTGCGGGCCCGGCACCTGTCCGTTGTACGCCCACGCCTTCACCACACGTCCCGGCTCGACCTCCCACTGGATCTCCTCGCTGGTGAGCTCGTACACCTTCACGCCCTTTTCGATCCGCGGCGCGAGAGGCTGATTGCCCTTGCCGGCGGTCTTGGCGGGGAACGCCTTCACCCCCTTCTCGTGCATGGCGTCCATCGTGTCGGCCTGCTGTCGTGGTGTCGGAGCGGGCGCCGCGGGGGCTGAGGCAGCGGGCATCGTCGGCCTCGCCGCAGGGGCGGCGGCCTTCGACTCTCCGCAGGCGCCGATCGCAGATACCACAGCCGGCAGAGCGACCGCGGACACCGCGCCCTTGCGGAGGAAGCTGCGGCGGGATGTGGTGTACTCGGGGCGGGCGTCGGACACGGGATCCTCATTGGTGCGTGGTTGCGGTCTGCCGCTGGCGGATGTCGGCAAGTGTAGCGGGCGCACCATGAAGCGCCGCGGAGGGGAATCGTGAAGCAACCTTCATCCACCCGACACTCGCGCTTCACCGTCCAAGAGCTATAGATCCGCCATGCCTGCCACCAGCCCGGAGGGCCCTGTGATCTCTGACGGCGGGCTCACCTCAGAAGAAGCCGGCCGCCGGCTCGCCGCCGAAGGCCCGAACTCGATTCCCAGGCGAGGCGCACGGACCATTCCCCGAATCCTCCTCGCGCAAGTCTCCAGCCCGCTGGTTCTTCTGCTCATTGCGGTCGCCATCGTGAGCCGCCTGCTCGGCGAAGGCGTCGAGGCCGCGGTCATCCTGGCCATCGTAGTGCTGAACGCCGCGATGGCGTTCGTTCAGGAATACCGCGCCGAGCGGGCGCTGCAAGCGATTCAGGGCTTCGTAACCCCCAGGGCCCGCGTCTGCCGCGACGGAGAGGTCACGACCATCCCGTCGGTGAAAGTCGTTCGCGGCGACCTCGTGCTGGTCGAGCTGGGTGATCTCGTTCCCGCCGACCTGGCACTGGTCTCCGTCGAGGACCTCTCCGTCGACGAAGCCACACTCACCGGCGAATCCTTGCCCGTCGTCAAGGAGCCCGGGTCCGAAGCTTATCTGGGATCGACGGTGGTGGGCGGAAGTGGTACCGGTGCGGTTCGGGAAACCGGCAGCGCAACACTGCTCGGCCGAAGCGCCGGCCTGCTAGCGCAGGCCGCGCCGCTGAGCGACTTCGAGCGGAACATCCGCCGCTTCAGTGACTTTCTGGTTCAGGTGATCTTCCTGCTGACCGCCTTCGTCTTTCTCGCGAACGCCGTGCTGGGAAAGGGATGGTTCGACTCGTTCCTCTTCGCTGTGGCGCTGGCCGTGGGCATAACCCCCGAGGTGCTTCCGGCCATCGTCACTATTACTCTCGCGAACGGGGCCCTCCGGATGGCGCGTGACCGGGTCGTCGTCAAACGCCTGGCGTCGGTCGAGGACCTCGGCAACGTGGACGTACTCTGTTGCGACAAGACCGGCACCCTGACACTCGGCGAATTCGCGCTCCACGGATTCGTCGCTCCGGATGGAGCGGAGGACCCGGGCGTACTCCTTTATGGAGCACTCAGCGGGGCCGCCGAGCGGGGCGTTCCCCGAAATGCCGCCGGGAATCCCACGGATCGCGCGCTGTGGTCCTCCGATGCGTTCGGACGCATCAGGGGGCAGCTCGGCGGTTTCGAGATATTGGACAGGTCGCCGTTCGACTTCCATCGCCGCCTGTCGAGCGTGCTGATCAGGGGACCCGGGGGAACGCTGTTGCTGATGAAGGGGGCCGCGGAGGCGGTCCTCGATCGCTGTACGGCGGTCGGGGCATCGAGTGGGCAGTTGCCGCTGGACGAGGCGCACCGAAAAGCGCTCGGCTCCGTCATTTCCCGCTATGAGGAAGACGGACTCCGCGTGCTGGCCATTGCCGATCGACCCTTCGTTGGCGAGACGGTGCGTGTGGAAGATGAATCGGATCTCTGTCTCGGAGGGTTCCTGCTCTTCATGGACCCGCCGAAGCCGGACGTCCGCGATGCACTTGCCGAGCTCAGCCGGCTGGGTGTGGCCATCAAGATCCTGAGCGGCGACAGCGCGGTGGTCACTCGCCGCATTTGCGGCGAAGCTGGAATCACGGTGCCGTCAGGGCGGGTCGTGACCGGCTCGGAGCTGGCCGCGCTGGGCGCAGAGGAAGTCCGTCGTTTGGCCGCGGAGTGCGGCGTCTTCGCTCGCCTGGCACCCGACCAGAAGGCGGCCCTGGTGGCGGCAATTCGGGCGTCGGGGCACGTCGTCGGGTTTCTGGGAGACGGTGTGAACGACGCTCCGGCTCTGCGGGCCGCCGACGTTGGTATTTCCGTGGACTCCGGAGCCGACATCGCCAAGGAGGCCGCCGACGTCATTCTTCTGCGAAAGAGCCTGCGTGTCCTCGCCGGGGGCATCGTGGAGGGACGCAAGACGTTCGCGAACATCACGAAGTACATCCTGAACACCATCAGCGCCAACTTCGGGAACATGTCCACGGTGGCGCTGTCGTCCATTTTCCTGCCGTTCATCCCGCTGCTTCCTTCGCAGATCCTGCTCAACAACTTTCTGAGCGACATGCCGCTCATCACCATCGCGACTGACCGCGTCGATGCCAGTCTCCTCGAGCGACCGCGCCGCTGGAACATCGCCGGGATCGCCCAGTTCATGGTTGTGTTCGGACTCCTCAGCGCCGTCTTCGACCTTGCGCTCATCGGGGGACTGTTGAGCCTGTGGCACGCTGGTGCCGGCTTGTTCCGGACCGCGTGGTTCCTCGAGTCGGCGGCCTCGGAGATCCTCGTAACCTTTGCGATCCGCACCCGAATGCCGTTCTGGCGGAGCCGCCCGGGCGGTGCACTGCTCTGGAGCTCGGTCGCAGTTGCGGTCGTGATCTTCGCCCTGCCGCTGACACCGTTCGGGCAGGAGTATTTCTCGTTCGTGCCCGTACCGGCGCAGATCACCATTTTGATCCTGCTGATTCTGCTCACGTACTTCGTCTCCGCGGAGGCCAGCAAGCGCCTCTTCCTTGCCCGGCTGCAACTGTGATCGCCCTTGAGATCATCGCCGCTGAGGCACCGGCTTTCACCTTGCCTTCAACCTTTCTTCACTCGCCGGACCCCATATTCCCGGGCCAGGAAAGGGGACCAGAAATGATCGCGGATACGATGCTCGGCTCCCAGCCGAGCCGCACCGAGGCGGGGATGCTCGCTGAGGTGGCGAGGTGGGCCGTGGTGTGGTTCGTCCGCTCTCTCGCCATGGAGCGCACCTGGCACTGCGCCCGGACGGCAGCTCCGCCGAGGGTGCTATCCCGCGCGTCCTGATCTTCCTGGCAGCGACGATTGCGGCGGCGGGAACGGCGCAGGCGCAGGATGAATTCGCGGCCACGATCCGGACCCTGACTGCGGATGGTGCCCCGCCCGGCTCCCGGTGGCGGGATTCCACCCGATACCGGGATGCGGCCGCTCGCCTCTACTCCCTCCGGAGTGATGGGCCCGTCTGGATGATCGGCGGCCGGTTCTCACCCCAGGGCCGAGCGGCGATCGACGAGCTGCTCGCCGCGGGATTGCACGGCATCGACCCCGGCGACTACGACGGGCAGGCCCTGGAGGCGATGGCTCGGCGTTTCGACCAGGGCCCGGTGACGGTGGCGGACCTGGCTCGGACCGATGTGTGGCTCACCATCTCGCTGCTGCGCTATCTCGACGACCTCCGCTTCGGACGAGTACGATTCGAGGCGTTCACCCGCGGCCCGGCCGGCCGGCCAGATTGGGCGGCGCTCGACCACGCAATCGACGGCGACTCGATATCCCGCCTGGTAGCGGCCAGTGCACCCGCCCTCACCCAGTATCGAAACCTCCAGCGATTGCTGCTCCACTACCGCGGCTTCGCCACGGACTCCTCGCCGCGCGCGCATCAGATCGAGCTGGCCCTCGAGCGCCTTCGATGGCTCCCGCCGCTCGGCCGCCGCCCCTTCCTGGTAGTCAACATCCCCGCGTTCGAGCTCTTCGCCTTCGACTCGGCCGGTGGCACCGGCGCTCCCTCGCTCGCGATGAAGGTCGTTGTGGGCAAGGCGGTGGATACCCGCACGCCGATGCTGTTCGAACAGATGCGCTATGTGGAGTTCCGGCCCTTCTGGAATGTTCCGAGGGGTATTCTCCGCGCGGAGATTCTTCCCAGGCTCCGGCGCGATCCGTCATACTTGCGGGCCCATCGAATGGAGCTCTTCAAGCCCGGGGTGGGACCTGCGGGCGATCGGGTGGATGCGGATGTGATCCGCCGGCTGGCGGCCGACTCATTGCGGGTGAGACAGCGTCCCGGACCCTCGAACTCGCTGGGCTTGATAAAGTTCGCTTTTCCGAACGCAGCCGACGTGTACATGCATGGCACGCCCGAGACCGAGCTGTTCGCACAGTCTCGGCGCGACTTCAGTCACGGGTGCATTCGCCTGGAAGATCCGGCGGCGCTGGGCGCATGGGTGCTGCGCGACCAGCCCGGCTGGACGCCCGACTCCATCGGCGCGGCGATGAGCGGGCCTTCGACCTATCGCGTGGCCCTCAGGCGGCCGCTCGCGGTCGCCGTGTTCTATACGACGGCGGTCGCAATGCCCGATGGAACCGCCCGCTTCTACCCCGACATCTACGGGCTCGATCGGGAGCTCACCGAGGCGCTGGCCGGAGTGACCTCGCCACGGTGAGGTCGCCGTCACGTCAGCAGGTGTCGGGTGAACCATCCTCCCGCCAGATCCGCTACCCGCTCGAGCGTGCCGGGCTCCTCGAAGAGATGGGTGGCACCGGGCACGATGATGAGCTCCTTGACCGGCGCTGCGAGTCGAGCGAGCGCTGCGCGGTTCACCTCTATCACCGGCGCGTCGGCCCCGCCTACGATGAGCAATGTCGGGGCAGCGACACGGGCGAGGTAGCTGCCGGCCAGGTCCGGCCGGCCACCGCGAGAGACGACCGCGTCGATTCGTGCCGGATACTCTGCTGCCGCTACCAGCGCGGCCGCGGCCCCGGTGCTGGCCCCGAAATATCCCAGCCGCAACGAGCGAGTGTCGGCTCGAGTGGCTACCCAGTCGGTCGCCTGGATCAGTCGGCTCGCCAGGAAATCGATGGCGAAACGCAGCGTTCCCGTCACCGCATCAACCACCTCTTCGCGCTCGGTGAGCAGATCGAATAGCAGAGTCCCGAAGCCCTTTTCGTGCAGCCAGTGCGCGACCTGACGGTTTCTCGGGCTGAGCCGGCTGCTTCCACTTCCGTGCGCGAAGATGACCAGGCCGTGCGACCGTGGCGGCAGCGTGAGGTCGCCGGGGAGCCAGACCCCGGCCGCGGGAATCGGGACGGCGCGTGTAACGTGCGCATTGGCGGTCGCGTCGGTCATGTGCGTCTCCGTGAGCTACAGCGTGCTGGGGTAGGTCTCCGGCACTTCCACCTCACCCCGTTCCCAGCCGGGTGTCCGCTCGAGCGGCTCTACCGCCCGGCTGCGGTCGTAGTGCAGCACGGCGTCGAACTGACGGGTCAGGCTCGCCTGGAAATAGTGGCTTTGGCGTTCGGTGTCGGGACGGTAGATCAC
>JBOHSC010000383.1:0-1832 GCA_050733115.1 Gemmatimonadales bacterium | reverse complement strand
CCTGCGGACGCGGCTGGGCGAGGTCTACCGCACGGCGGCGGCGGCGGGTGAGCACTTCTTCAATCCGGCGACCGGCGGGATAGGGCGTGACGCACTGCCGGTGACTCCCGGGGGGAACGGAGGGATGCCATGGCACGCCATCGACAGCGGCATCGTGATCCGGGGGCTCTATTGACCGCCCCCGGCCGTCGCTGGTTACTGCTGATGCATCAGTTGCCTCCCAAACCGGACTACTTCCGGGTCAAGGTCTGGCGTCGCCTCCAGCGCATCGGCGCCGTGGCCATCAAGAACTCGGTCTACGCCCTGCCGCAGAGCGACCAGTCGTTCGAGCATTTCCAGTGGCTGGTAAAGGAGATCGTGTCGGCCGGCGGCGAAGCGTCGGTGTGTGATGCGGCGTTCGTGGACGGACTCTCCGACGGCCAGATCGAGGCCCTCTTCCGCGCGGCCCGAAGCACCGACTACGCCGCCGCCGCCGATGAGGCCGAGGCGCTTCTGCGCACCATCCCGGCGGCCCGGAGTCTCGACGCGGTTCGTCGCGGGGAGATCGAGTCCGACCTGGGCCGCATCCATCGGCGGATGGTTGCGATCGCGGCGATCGACTTCTTCGGCGCGCCCGCGCGCCGCCTGGCGGAAGAGGCGCTCCGGCGGGTGGACGGGAAGATGCGCACACCCTCGAAGCGGCGTGCCCCGCCGGGCTCGAAGGCCGCTCCGGCCAGAAAGTCGGGAAGGACCTGGGTCACTCGCCATGGTGTCTACATCGACCGCATCGCGAGCGCGTGGCTGATCCGCAGGTTCATCGACGAGCGGGCACGGTTCCGGTTCGTCGAAGAGAGCGGGCCTGCGCCGCGCCCGAACGAAGTGCGGTTCGACATGTTCGAGGCCGAGTACACCCATGAAGGCGACCGCTGCACTTTCGAGGTGCTTCTGGATCGCTTTGCGCTGAGCCACCAGGGCCTTCAGGCGCTGGGAGAAATGGTTCACGATATCGATCTCGAAGACTCGAAATTCGGCCGGCCCGAAACGGCGGGGCTTCAACGAATCATCGATGGCATCCGCCGCCGGCACACGAAGGACGAGGAACGGATCGAACAGGGAGCGCGGGTGCTGGATGCCATCTACCAGTCACTTGAGGGGGACGGAATACCCACACGGCCAAAGGCAGCGCAGTAATTCGTTGACGAAGGGGCCGACAGCGGCGTTTCTTTGAGCCGTGGCCGTCTTCGAGCTGGTCATCGTCCTGCTCTTCGCGGGCGCCATGCTGGCGGCATGGGCGCGGCGAATGAACATCCCCTACCCCGCACTGCTGGCGCTGGCGGGGGCGGCACTGGCGCTTCTCCCCAACGCACCGAGCGTATCGCTCGATCCGCAACTGGCGCTGGCGCTGTTCGTGGCGCCGGTTCTCCTCGACGCCGCCTTCGATTCCTCCCCTCGAGACCTCAGGAAAAACTGGCGCAGCGTCACCGGCCTGGCACTCGTCGCAGTGGGACTGACGGTGGCCGCGGTCGCCATCGTCGCGCGCTGGGTGGTGCCGGGTCTTCCCTGGCCGGCGGCCATCGCGCTCGGCGCCATTGTCGCCCCGCCCGACGCGGCCGCGGCGACGGCGGTGCTCCGCCAGCTCAAGGCGCCGCACACGGTGTTCGTGATCCTCGAGGGCGAGAGTCTCTTCAACGACGCGACGGCCCTGCTCATCTATCGGCTGGCGGTCGCCGCGGCGCTCACCGGGACATTCTCCGGCTGGAGCGCCCTCCCGATACTCGCCGTGGTGACCGCCGGCAGCGTAATCCTCGGACTGGTGTGCTCGCGGCTCACCATGGCGACGACCCGGAGAATCG
>JBOHSC010000382.1:0-2988 GCA_050733115.1 Gemmatimonadales bacterium | reverse complement strand
CCCCAGGAGTTTCTGGAGGCGCACGATCGGGATGCCAGCCTGAGCGGCATGGACCGCAAAGGTGTGCCGCGCGTCGTGCGGCGTCGCGCCCGCGACCTTTGCCGCTCGGCAGGTCCGGTTCCATACGCGGCGTAACGTGCCGTAGTCCTGATAGGCCCCCGCGAACACGAGATCATCGGGCCCGGGAGCAACGCGGGTCAGGTGCCCGGCCAAGGCCGCCTCGAGGGCGGGCGCGATCGGTAGGTCGCGAATCGCCTCTTTGGTCTTGACCCGCCGGGCACCTTCGTGGATCAGGACACGCTTGGCGTGTAGGAGCACGTCACCGCCGCGGAGCCCCTGCACCTCTCCGAGCCGGGCCCCGGTGTAGAACAGGGTTGCGAAGAAGGGCCACCAATCGACCGCGCATTCGCGCTGGAACCGGGCCAGCTCCTCGCTCGAGAGCCACCGCTCGCGTCCCCGACTCTCGCGCTCTCGCGGGAGTTGGAGGCGTTCCACAGGGACCCCCTCCACATCGCGCAACCAGGTGAGGAAGGCGCCAAGTGCCGCGAGATCGCGGTTCAGGGTGGCCGCGCTCACCGTCGCCCCCTTCACCTCGATGCGGCGCTTTCCGCCGGTGGCGCGAGTCCGGGTCCGCCGGTACTCCAACACAAATCCGCGGGTGATGCTGGTGAGAGTGGCGTTTCGGCCCTCGGGAAGCACCGCGAAGAAGCCGGCCCAACTGTACGAATAGCGGTTCACCGTGGTCGGGGCGTAGCGCCGCTTTGTTCGGGGACTCACGCCAGCGGCGGATCGGAGATGCCCCAGCCAGCGATCGACTAATTCGCCCAGCCTGGGACTCGCCGCCCTCGCTTTGAGCTGCTCCAGTGCGGCAGGATCGCGGGTGTAGGCGTCATGGACCTCTGGGAGACGGAGGCGTCGGGATGCCAGCAACTCGAGAATGTCCCGGCGGCCCGCGCGGCGAAGCGCGTAGAGCGTGCGCTCGATGTCGTCAGCGCGGCGTTTGTTCGTCGTGTCGGTGGACAGGCGAAGGCGGGGGTAGCCGCGCCACCTCACGTCAAGGTAGTAGACCGCCGACTCCGGGCGCTTGAACGGGCTCACGCGACTCCTTCCCGCTGCTGGATCCAGCTCGCGACCTGACTCGGCCGCCACCGGAGTGACTTCTCGGAGATCCGCACCGCGGGGATGCCGAGCTCATAGACTCGCTTCGGGCGCACGCCCAGGATGCGGGCCACTTCCGCGGCGGTCAAGAGGGGCTCGGGATTCCCGCGCCGGTCAGGTAGCTCGGGGCCAAGCAGCGCCAACCTCGAGGTGTTCATCGGTTCAAAGGCTCGCATAGCAACGCGAGGAGTAGTTGCGCGGAGAGCGCGGCTCGTACCGCATCCCCCACCATGCCGCCACTGCGACCGCGAGCACGAGGTCGTCGTGGCTGCCCTCTCGCCAAGCCCCGTAGGAATCATGCGCGGTGAGCGGGTCGATCTTCACTTTGAAGTTGAGCAGTTCCCGCTGCAGGATCGGCCACTCCGGGAGTGCCTCGGCCACGTGGAAGCGGTCGGTCTGCAGGAGCACCTGGATGACCGACACGAGGTCCCGCTTGGGCACGCGCCAGCCCTGCTCGAACGTCGTCTGATCCCCCCCGTGGATCGAGACGGCGATGGGGTCGAGCTTCCGCTGCCGCATGAGATCCACGACTGCGCGCCCTACGCCGGTCGCATCAACAACGAGCTGCGGATCATCCTGCAGCGCGGTGGAGGCGAGGATCTCGGTCACGCGGTCAGCCACGGCGGGGTAGGAGGTGCCGAGACGCAGGCGCTCGAGGTGTCGGCACTTGAACGCCCAGGTGTCGGGCCCGCTGACCGGAACCGGAATCCCCGGGTAGACCCGATCGCCGCCGGTCCCCCCGGCCTTCATGATCCCGAACCCCGGCTCCATCGTCGGCACCTTGGCGAGACGTCCGCGCTCGAGCACGGCCAGCGCGGTGTAGTCGCTGGCCTGCCCGAGATCCACACCCAGAAAGAAGGTCATGCGGCCACCCCGCTCAGGGGGAAGAGCGGTTGGATGTCGGCGCGTCCGGCGCGCACGACGTCCGAGTAGTGGAACACCTGGTCCTCGGTTTCCACGAACTCGCAGAGATATTCCTGGCGAAACCACCAATCCCCGATCCGATTCCGCTCGGCCTCGAGCCAGACGCGCTCGATCCGCGGGACATCGTACGCGGTGATCTTGACCCGCTCCCACTCTCGACCGCCCTCCTCCCACTCGTGGTGGAAGAACCCCCGTCGGCCGAAGGGCGTCGAGAGGAGCAGGATCCGGCCGCGACTCACGCTGAGCATCGGACGCACCGACATATAGAGGTCGTCAACCACCTTCGCCGCTTCGTCCACGATGAGCAGGCCGACACTGCTGTAGCCGCGCACCGTGGCCTCCTTGCCCGGGAGGCAGACAATTCGGGAGCCGGCCACCGTCTCGAGCGACAAGGCGCTCTCGTTCGCGAGCGGGGGTGCATCGGGCCCCAACCCCGCGAGGATCCGCTTCACCTTCCGAAACGACTCCTGTGACTGGCGGAGCGCCGGCGCCAGGATGAGGACCAGCGCCGGCGGCCGGTGGATGGCCTCGTCGACCGCGAGGGCCGCGCTGACGAGCGACTTCCCGGCCTGCCTGGAGCAACAGAGAATTGTCTGTGGCTGGGGGGCCACGAGGAGCTGGCGCTGCCAGGGATCCGCCTCGAGCCCCACGGCCTCGAAGAGGAGCGACGGGTCGAGCGCCCGGCGGAGGCTACGCTGCAACGACACCGTGCGGCTCCAGGGCAGACGCCACGGCCGCGCGGGCGTCTGGGTAGGGGAGGAGCGCCCTAACGATCGCGGTCTGCAATGTGAGCCACTCAGCGTTGACGGTCACATTGAACACTGTCGGGTGCCTCAACTCGCCCTGAATCCGCGCTATGAGTTCCAGAGCCCCTTCCAGCCGGCGGGCCGTATGGAGGATCAGCTC
>JBOHSC010000381.1:0-2995 GCA_050733115.1 Gemmatimonadales bacterium | reverse complement strand
CGAGCCCGAGCCCGAGCCCGAGCAGCCGCCCACCCCGGTCCCACCGCCTCCGCCGGCGGCTCCCGCCCGTGCTGCGGGAGGCGACTTCATGGATCTCGGCTCGCTGGTGCTCGACGAGAAGGGGCCGCGGGACACCCGGATGCGGATCGATCGCCGCGAGCCGCAAGACGAGGATGAGCAGCGCGAGTTCCACGAGATTCTCGAGCAGTTCAAGCGGGGCATCGACGCCAATCTCGAGGTCGACGACTTCCAGGCGCACTACGACCTGGGCGTCGCCTTCAAGGAAATGGGCCTGCTCGACGAGGCGATCGCCGAATTCCAGAAAGCCCTTCGCGCGCCCGATGGCCGGCTCCGCACCTCCGAAGCGCTCGGCGTGGCCTTCTTCGACAAGGGCCAGTTCACCGTCTCCGAGGCGGTGCTCCGCGGGGCGGTGGACACGGTGGCGGAGGGCGACGACGCCAAGATCGGGGTGCTCTACTGGCTCGGCCGCGCGTGCGAGGCGCAGGGCAAGGACGACAAGGCCATCGCCAGCTACGAACGGGCCATGGCGGTCGACATCCGGTTCATGGATCTGGGCGACCGGGTCCAGCGCCTGTCCGCGGGGCGGCGCGAATGACCTCCCGCACCGCGCCGGTCACGCTGGCCGATCTCCAGCGGCCGCTGCACGCGCGCCTCGACCGCGTTCCGCAGGAGCTTCGGCGCATCGTCGAGGCCGACTTCGGGCTCATAGCCAAGGTCAATTCGCATCTCTTCCAGATGCAGGGCAAGATGTTCCGGCCGACCCTCCTCCTCCTGGCCGACGAGGCCACCGGGGCGCTCGACCCGCGCACCACCACGCTCGCGGCCGTGATCGAGCTCATTCACCTCGCCACGCTGGTCCACGACGACTCGGTGGATCACTCGGTGCTGCGCCGCGGCATGCCCACCATCAACTCGCTGTTCAGTCACCAGATCTCGGTGATCATGGGCGACTACCTCTACTCGCGCGCCGTGATCGAGCTCGTCCGCCTCGACGATCTCGAGCCGCTCCGGGTGCTGAGCCGCGTGACCAACGAGATGACGGTGGGCGAGATGCGCCAGCTGTTGGCGCACGAACCGCTGGAGTTCACCGAGGAGGAATACGATCTGCTGATTCAGGCCAAGACCGCGTCGCTGCTTTCGGGCGCCTGCGAGGTCGGCGCGCTCCGGGCGGCGCCCGACGAGCGGGCGGCGCTCCGCCGCTTCGGCGAGGCCCTCGGGATGGCCTTCCAGATCGTGGACGACCTCCTGGACTACGTCGGCGACCCGAGCGTAACCGGCAAGCCCACCGGCACCGATCTCCGCGAGCACAAGGTCACCCTGCCGCTCATCGCGGCGCTGCCCCGGATGAGTGAGCCCGACCGGCGCCAGGTCGACCGGCTGATGGACACGGCCGAACCCTCCGACGCCCAGATCGGCGAGGTGATCGAGGCGGTGAGGGAGGCCGGCGGATTCGACTATGCCCGCGGCCGAGCCCTCCGGCTGGCCGAGCAGGCCGACGGGGAGCTGGATTCCCTACCAGCTTCCACCGCCCGCGAGGCACTCCGGGACAGTATCACCTATGCCGTGGACCGCAGGCGCTGATGGCCACAGGACCGCACCGGCCCGGTTTCTACCTTGGCGTGCTCGTCACCGGATTCCTGTCCGGCGGCTTCCTGAGCGCCTTTCTGACCCGGTGGCTCCCGGAGAGCGCGGCCAAGGAATTCTTCACAACCTCGGCCACCTCGGTGTTCGGGCCTGTCTCGATGGACCTCCTGGTGATAAGCTTCACTCTGGGGCCCGTTGGGGTTCACATTTCGCTGTTGAGTCTGATCGGGGTCCTGCTGGCGTATATCATCGCACGATCCCTTTTCTAGGGAGGACCCCGTGTTCGGAAACCTCGGCTTCGGTGAAATTCTCCTCATCCTCGTAGTGGTGCTGCTGCTCTTCGGCGCCAAGCGGCTGCCGGAGGTGGGCTCATCCATCGGGAAGGGCATTCGGGAGTTCAAGCGGAGCATCTCCGACACCCAGGACGCCATCATGGGCCCGGACGATCAGGTTCGGAATGTGCCTCCGCGCTCCACGGAAGCCCCGACCCAGCCCACCCAGAGCTCGGGGGAGCCGAAACGGCTCTCGCAGTAGACGAAAAAAAAAGGGGGCATGACCTCAGTCATGCCCCCTCTGCTTTCCCCCCTGCCGCACCGAATCGTCAGGACGTCGGCAACTGCTGCCCCTGGTTGGTCTGAAGCACCTTCTTCCGATTGTCCACCACGTTCGCAGCCTCCCGAAGCGCCGTCAGGTAGCTTCGAACCCGGTCCTGCCGGGCAAGCTGGATCATCTGCGGGCGGAGTTGGTCGAGGTCCTTGACGAAAGCCGCCGAGTCGGCCTTGGTGTGCTCCAGCACCTTCAGCACATAAAGACCCTGCTTCGTATCGAGCAGCGGGCTCAGCTGTCCCACCTCCAGGCCGAAAGCGGTGCCCACCACCGCCGGATCGTCGAGGGGTGGATTGACCCTGGTGAACGGTCCGAACTCCTTGTGGGCCAGCTTCATCGAGTCGGCGGCGGCGGCGAGGCTGCTGCCCGCCTCGACCCGCTTGAGGTAGTCCTCCGCCACCTTCCTGCCCAGTGCACGCTTCTTGTCGGCGCCCGCGAGGCTGGCAACCGCGGTCCGGATCTCGGAGAGCGGCGGCACGCCGGCCGGTTTCAGGCTATCCAGGCGGAAGACGTAGAAGGCAATGGAAGACTCGATGACCGTACTCGTGGCCCCGGCCTTGGCCTGGAATGCCCACACGCCCGCGTCGGGAATCACCAGCTGGCCGAGCTGCACCTTGGTGCCTTCCTGGACCGGCCCCGTGTGGCCGAGCGGAAGCTTGAGCGCCTGGGAGACCGTATCGAGCGCCGCGCGATCAGCCCGATCGGCCCCAAGCCGCTCGAGGCTGTCGGCTTGTGCGTCGAGCAGATCGCGGTGGCTACCCGAAACCTCGATGGGGAAGAGGAC